>JASGDW010000199.1:0-10343 GCA_047606965.1 Microbacterium sp. | reverse complement strand
GGCCGTCGCGATCGGGGAGCTGGCCGCGTCCCTCGCGGCGTCGGGCCGGCCGCTCGCGGGCCGGCCGCTCGGCATCCGCCCCGCCTGAGCTCCCGCCCCGCCACGGATGGCGCCGGTTTCCTGCGATGGCGCCTGAGATTCAGGTAGCCGTCTGAGCGAGCACGCGCCAAACCCGGGCGGATGCCGGTGTCAGGTCGCCTCGGAGTCGAAGGGGGGCGGCTCCCCCGAGGACGGCTCGTACCGCACCGGCGCGGCGGCGGTCGTCACGGCGGCGGCGACCGCCGCCGTGCGCGCAGCGGGCACCGGCGGGTCGTCCAGGAGCGCCTCCCGGATGATGCGCCGGGGATCGTACTGGCGCGGATCGAGCCGCCGCCACTCCGCCTCGTCGAACTCCGGCCCCATCTCCTCCTTCACGCGGGTCTTCGCCCCCCGCAGGACGTCGCGGGCCCGCTTCGTGAACTGCGCCAGGAACTGCGCATACCTCGGCAGGCGTTCGGGCCCGATGACGAAGGCGGCGATCACGGCGATCACGAGAACCTTCTCGATCGTCAAGCCGAAGAACATGCTCACAGGTTACCCGCCGCGCCTGCCCGTGCCCGCCGGACGACGCCCGTAGGCTGAAGCCTATGGGCACCAGCGACGCGAACGTCAGATTCGCTCTCGAGGCGACGGTCGAACCCGACACGATCGCCCGGGCCCGCAGCCACGCCCTCGAGATCGGCGCCGACCCCATCAGCCCGCCGGTGGGGGCGCAGTGCGCGGTGATCGCCGCCGCCTCCGCCGCGCTCAACATCGTCGAGATCGGCACGGGCGCCGGCGTGTCCGGGCTGTGGCTGCTGCACGGCTCGCCACGGGCGGTGCTGACGACCATCGACAAGGAGCCCGAGCATCTCGCCCTCGCACGCCACTCGTTCGCCGAGGCACGCGTGGCCGCCGCCCGCGCCCGGTTCATCACCGGCCGCGCGTCGGACGTCCTGCCGAGGATGAACGAGGCCTCCTACGACGTCGTCCTCGTGGACGCCGACCCGGACGGCGTCATCGAGTACGTCGAGCACGGGCTGCGTCTGGTCCGTCCCGGGGGCACCGTGCTCGTGCCGCGGGCGCTGTGCGGCGGTGCGGTGGCCGACCCGGTCCGGCGCGACCCGGTCACGAGCGCCTACCGCTCGCTCATCCAGGAGGTGCAGTCCTCCCCCGCCGTCGTCGGCGCGCTGTCGATCGTGGGCGAAGGACTTCTCCAGCTCACCACCGTGGCGGAGCCGCGCCCCTGAGACCGCAACACCGAAGAAGACCGCAACGCCGAAGGCCGGGCCCGAGAACGGGACCGGCCTTCGCAGGATGGCGAATCAGGCGCCGACGACGGCACCGAGCACGTCGTGAAGCTCCTTGGCCTCGGCGTCGTTGACGGACACCACCAGACGACCGCCGCCCTCGAGCGGCACACGGACGATGATGAGGCGTCCCTCCTTCACCGCCTCCATCGGGCCGTCTCCGGTTCGCGGCTTCATGGCTGCCATCGTGACTCCCTTTCGTCGATGTTCAGGTAACGAGTTTATCCTGCGCCGACCGGCGGCCCGGACACCGTACACCGGATGACGCGCTACGGGACCTGCCAGAACAGGATCCCGAGCGCATACACGTTGTAGATCCACAGCGCCTGCCCGCACAGGCACGCCACGAGGACGACCCCGCGCCACACCGTGCGAGGCGGCGCCGCGATCGCGCCCCACAGCGGCGAGACCGGCAGCAGCAGCCGGAAGACGCTCGACTGCGGGAAGAAGACCGCCAGCAGGTACAGCAGGTAGCTCGCGCACCACAGCCGGACCTCGACACCGAGCCGGCGCACGTGCGGCTCGAACAGCAGCAGCGCGGCGACCGCCACCAGCAGCGCCCCGAGAACCGCGTAGCCGAGGGCGGTGGGCCACCCCACGACGCCGCACCAGAACGCGGTCGCGGTGAGGAACCCCTCGAACGGCACGAAGACCGACGAGGCATCGGTGATCCAGTTGCGCCGCCAGGCGAGCTCGGTCACGAAGTACGCGTCCGGCTGTCCGGTCACGACCGCCGCGATCACCTGCCACGCGAGCCCGACCGCCGCCGCGAGCAGCCCGAGCGTCACGATGTGTCGCACCTCGCGCCCGCCCAGCGGCTCCCGCCGCCGCCGCGTCCAGCGCCAGATGCCGTGCAGGCCCAGGAAGAGCGCGAACGGCAGCACCCCGGGCCGGGTGAAGCCCATGAGCGGGATGAGCAGGTAGAGCCAGCCGTACCGCCGCCGCTGCACCTGCCACAGCGCGAGCAGCAGCCACAGCATGAACAGCGCCTCCGCGTAGCCGACCTGGAACATCGCCGCCAGCGGGCCCGACACGAAGAACACCACCGCCCAGGTCGCCGCGGGCACGTCCAGCCGCATCCGCAGCATCCGGTACAGCACCAGCGCGGCGAGATACCCGGCCACGAGGGAGACGAGCAGCGCCCCCACCGCCCAGCCGCCGGTCACCCATCCGACCAGCTGCGCGAGATAGGGGTACAGCGGCAGGAACGCCCACTGGTTCTCGGCGACCTGCCCGGAGCTGGTCAGCGGCAGCGTCGAGGGGTAGCCGTACACGGCGACGTACCAGTACCAGTTCGCGTCCCAGCCCACCACGAGATCGGCGATCGTCGCGTTGCCGCCGAAGCGCCCGTCGCTGGGCGACAGCTCGGCGGCGCCCGCCAGGAACGCCGTGGTCACCACGCGCGCCGCCAGATACAGGATGCCGACCCGCACCGCCGCCGGCAGCCGCTCCCAGCGCATCCGGGGCTCGGCGATCAGCGGGTCAGCCACGCGCGCAGCCCACGCTCGACGTCCTCGATCTGCGCCAACGGCACCCTCTCCTGGTCGTGGTGCGCGAGACTCGGGTCCCCCGGGCCGTAGTTGACGGCCGGGACGCCGAGCGCCGAGAAGCGGGCGACATCGGTCCAGCCGTACTTCGGCCGCGCCTCGCCCCCCACCGCGGCGAGGAACTCCTGAGCCAGCGGGGCGTCCAGCCCCGGCCGGGCGCCCTCGGCGCTGTCCACGACCTCGACCTCGAAACCGGCGAGCACGTCGCGCACGTGCGCCTCCGCGGCGTCCGCGCTCTTGTTCGGCGCGAAGCGGTAGTTGACCTCGACCTCGCACAGGTCGGGGATGACGTTCCCGGCGATCCCGCCGGCGATGCGCACCGCGTTCAGCCCCTCCCGGTACCTCAGCCCCTCGACGGCGATCTCACGGGGCCGGTACTCGGCCAGCCGCGCCAGGATGGGGGACGCCGCGTGGATCGCGTTCTCTCCCACCCAGGCGCGCGCGCTGTGCGCGCGGACGCCGTGGGTGCGCGCGACGACGCGCAGGTTGCCGTTGCAGCCGCCCTCGACCTGGCCGTTCGAGGGCTCTCCGAGGATCGCGAAGTCTGCGGCGAACAGGTCGGGACGGCTACGGGAGAGCCGGTTCAGCCCGTTGAGCGCGGCGGCGACCTCCTCGTGGTCGTACCACATCCAGGTCAGGTCGACACGCGGCTCGGTCAGCTCGGCGGCGAGCTTGAGCTGCACCGCGACGCCGGCCTTCATGTCGACAGTGCCGCGACCCCACAGGTACGACTCGCCGTCCTGGTCCATCAGGCGGGTCGGCACATTGTCGTTGATCGGGACGGTGTCGATGTGCCCGGCGATGACGACCCGCTGCGGCAGGCCCCGCTCGGTGCGCGCGACGATCGTGTCGCCGTCTCGGTGCACCCGCAGGTGCGGCAGGTCCACGATCTGGGCCATGATCTCGTCCGCGATCCGGCGCTCGTCGCCGGAGACGGAGGGGATGTCGCACAGGGCCCGCGTGATCGAGACGGCGGAGGCGGACAGATCGAGCCGTGGCATCCCCCGAGTCTACCGAGGCCCCAGAGTCCCACCGCGGCTCCCGCTAGCCTGGAGGGATGAGCGAACGATGGATCTGGGCGAGCGGGCTTTCGACGGCGACGACGGACGGCACGGTGCTCGACGCCTGGTTCCCGCTCGTGCACACCGGACGCCTCCCCGAGGGCGCCGCGCCGGGCGCCGACCTGGAGGCGGCCGCCGGTCCCGACGAGCGTCGCGGCGTCACCGTCGCCCCGGTCGCGCTCGCGGTCGACCTCGACGTCCCGCCCGCCTCCACCGTGGACGCCTACCTGCGCCTGCACGCCCTGTCACACCTCGTGGCCCGCCCGAACGAGGTGAACCTCGACGGCGTGTTCGCCCACCTGCCGCTCGTCGCGTGGACGACCGCCGGGCCGGTGCACCCGGACGACCTCGCGCGGCTGCGTCCGGCGCTCCAGCGCGCCGGCATCCAGGTGCAGAGCCTGGACAAGTTCCCGCGGCTGACCGACTACGTCGTGCCTCCCGGCGTGCGCATCGGCGACGCGTCGCGGGTGCGTCTGGGTGCCCACCTCGCCCCCGGCACGACCGTCATGCACGAGGGCTTCGTCAACTTCAACGCCGGCACGCTCGGCGCCTCCATGGTCGAGGGGCGCATCTCGCAGGGCGTCGTCGTCGGCGACGGCAGCGACATCGGCGGCGGCGCCTCGATCATGGGCACCCTCTCCGGCGGCGGCACGCACCGCGTCCGGGTCGGCGCCCGCTCGCTGCTGGGCGCGAACTCCGGCATCGGCATCTCGCTCGGCGACGACTGCATCGTCGAGGCGGGGCTCTACGTCACGGCCGGCACGAAGGTCGTGCTCGTCGACGAGGCGGTCCGCGCCGACGGCACAAGGCCGGTCGTGAAGGCCGCCGCCCTCAGCGGCCGCGACGGCATCCTCTTCCGCCGCAACTCGCTGAGCGGTGCGGTCGAGGCCGTGCGTCGGGGCGGCGCCGGGGTCACGCTGAACGAGGCGCTGCACGCCTGAGCGTGCCGGGCGGGAGCCGTCAGACGGCGTTCGGGTAGGGGCGCGCCGCGGCGCCCGTGTACAGCTGCTGCGGGCGGCCGATCTTGGTCTGCGGGTCGTGCACCGCCTCGCGCCACTGCGCCAGCCAGCCCGGCAGGCGTCCGATCGCGAACAGCACCGTGAACATCCGCGTCGGGAAGCCCATGGCCTTGTAGATCACGCCCGTGTAGAAGTCCACGTTCGGGTAGAGCCGGCGCTCCTTGAAGTAGTCGTCCTCGAGGGCGATGGCCTCGAGCTCCTTCGCGAGGTCGAGGAGCGGGTCGCTGACGCCGAGCTCGGCGAGCACCTCGTCGGCGGACTCCTTGACCAGCTTGGCGCGCGGATCGTAGTTCTTGTAGACGCGGTGGCCGAAGCCCATGAGCTTGACCCCGTCCTCCTTGTTCTTGACGCGCTCCACGAAGCGCTTCACGCTCTCGCCGGAGTCGCGGATCTCGGCCAGCATCGTGAGCACGGCCTCGTTCGCGCCGCCGTGCAGGGGGCCGGAGAGCGCCTGGATGCCGGCGGAGATCGACGCGAACTGGTTGGCGCCGGTGGAGCCGACCAGTCGCACGGTCGAGGTGGAGGCGTTCTGCTCGTGGTCCTCGTGCAGGATGAGCAGCAGCTCGAGCGCCCGCGACATGACCGGGTTGATCTCGTACGGCTCGCTCAGCACGCCGAAGTTGAGCTTGAGGAAGTTGTCGACGAAGCTCAGCGCGTTGTCCGGGTAGAGGAACGCCTGGCCGACGCTCTTCTTGTGCGCGTATGCGGCGATCACGGGGAGCTTGGCGAGCATGCGGATGGTGTTCAGCTCGACGTGCTCGGGGTTGTGCGGGTCGGTTTGGCCCTCGTAGTAGGTCGACAGCGCCGCGACGGCCGAGGAGAGCACCGACATCGGGTGCGCCGTGTGCGGCAGCGCCGAGAACAGCTGCTTGAGGTCCTCGTGCAGCAGCGTGTGACGGCGGATGCGCTCGTCGAAGTCCTCGAGCTCGCGCGCGGTGGGCAGTTCGCCGTAGATGAGCAGCCAGGCCACCTCGAGGTAGGTCGAGCCCTTGGCCAGCTGGTCGATCGGGTAGCCGCGATAGCGGAGGATGCCGGCGTCGCCGTCGATGTAGGTGATCGCCGACTTGGTCGCCGCCGTGTTCACGAATCCGTAGTCGAGAGCCGTGTGCCCGGTCTGGCGCGTCAGCGTGGAGACGTCGATGCTCGGTACGCCGTCTGTGCCGCGGCGCACCGGGAGCTCGGCGACACGGTCGCCGACCGTGAGGGTTGCGGTCTCCTGCTGCGCGGCCGATTCGCTCACGGTGCCTCCTTGCGATCGATGGGTCATCGAGGTGTCTCGTCGGTCGCCGGTCGGCGATCCGCTCGGCCCCGCAGGGATGCGGCTGGGCCGTGTGTCCTCAGCCTAGTCTTCGCGCGAGGCAACCATGACAACGGCCAAAGGATGCCGGCAATCGGTGGAGGAAACCTATGAGACGGCGCTCAGGCGTGCGGCAGCGGCCGCGATCCGCTCGTCCGCGGCGGTGAGCGAGAACCGCACGTGCTCCGGATGGAAAGGTCCGTAGAAGTGGCCGGGACCGGCCAGGATGCCGCGCTCGGCGAGCCAGGCGAGGCTCTCCCAGGCGTCTTCCCCGCGGGTGGCCCACAGGTACAGCCCGGCCTCGCTGGCGTCGATGCGGAACCCGGCGCTCTCGATCGCGGGCCGGAGCACGGCCCGGCGGCCACGGTAGCGCTCACGCTGCGCGGCCACGTGCGCGTCGTCGCCGAGCGCGGCGATCATGGCCTGCTGCACGGGGCCGGGGACGAGCAGCCCGAGATGCTTGCGCGCCGTGACGAGCCGGGCCACCAGCGTCGGATCGCCGGCGACGAACGCCGCCCGGTAGCCGGCCAGATTGGACTGCTTGCTCAGCGAGTACACCGACAGCACGCCGCCCAGGTCGCCGCCGGCGACGGCGGGATCGAGCACCGAAGGGATCGGCTGCGCGTCCCAGGGCGCGTCCCAGCCGAGCTCGGCGTAGCACTCGTCGCCCGCGAGGACGGCGCCGAGCTCGCGGGCACGGGCGATCGCCGTGCGCAGCGCGGCGGCGTCCCACACCCGCCCGTCGGGGTTGCCGGGCGAGTTGATCCACACGAGCCGGGTGCCGTCGGGCCACTGCTCCGGGTCGTCGCTCGCGATCGGGGTCGCGCCGACGAGGCGGGCACCGACCTCGTAGGTCGGATACGCCGCCCGGGGGTGCACCACGATCTCGCCGGGACCGAGGCCGAGCAGCAGCGGCAGCAGGGCGACGAGCTCCTTGGAGCCGATCGTCGGCAGCACGTGCGCCGGGGTCAGCCCGCTCACGCCGCGGCGACGTGCGTACCAGGCGGCGATCGCCTCCCGCAGCGGCGGCGTGCCCACCGTCAGCGGGTAGCCGTGCGCGTCCGTCGCGGCCGCGAGCGCAGCCGTGACCACCGCGGGCGACGCATCGACAGGAGAGCCGATCGAGAGGTCGACGATGCCGTCGGGGTGCTCCGCCGCGCGGGCGGCGAGCGGCGCGACCGCGTCCCAGGGATAGTCCGCGAGGTCGGCGACCCCCATCAGTGGCCCTGCGGCGGGAGAGCGGCGATGAGCGGGTGGTCCTTGTCGAGCACACCGACCTTGGCCGCGCCGCCGGGCGAGCCCACGTCGTCGAAGAACTCCACGTTCGCCTTGTAGTAGTCCTCCCACTCGTCCGGCAGGTCGTCCTCGTAGTAGATCGCCTCCACCGGGCACACCGGCTCGCACGCCCCGCAGTCCACGCACTCGTCCGGATGGATGTACAACGAGCGCTCGCCCTCGTAGATGCAGTCCACGGGACACTCGTCGATGCAGGCACGATCCTTCACATCGACGCACGGCAGAGCGATCACGTAGGTCACCCCGAGAGTCTACCGGGGCGAGGTCGTCCCCCGGCTCCCGCGCGCCCGCGACAGGTCGGGCCAGGCCACCACCAGCGCGGTCGACAACGGGGGCGACGCCATCCACACCAGCGCCTCGACCTGATGCACGGTCGTGAAGATCACCGACCCGCCCGGGGAGGTCTGCGCGAGGACGAACGTCGCGAGCATCAGGCCCAGGCCGCCGGCCAGCGCGCTCCAGCGGTCGCCCGTCAGCAGCCGCATCGCGAGGATGAGCGCCGCGGAGCCGACGACCGCGACGACGACCCCGACCGGCAGGTCCCACAGCGTCGAGGCGTGGGCGATCGAGCCGGCCGCGCCGTACACGACGCCGATGACGAGGGCGATCGCCCAGCTGCCGAGGCGGTTCCACATGAGGCGAGCGTAACCCTCAGACGCCGGCGTCCTGGCGCTTCAGGCGTGCCGCGGCCCGGCCACGCTCCGTCGCGTCCAGGACGACCTTGCGGATGCGGACCTTCTCGGGGGTCACCTCGACGCACTCGTCGTCACGGGCGAACTCGAGGCTCTCCTCCAGCGACAGCGTGCGCGGCGGGGTCATCGACTCGAACGTGTCGGCCGTGGAGGAGCGCATGTTGGTGAGCTTCTTCTCCTTGGTGATGTTCACGTCCATGTCGTCGCTGCGCGAGTTCTCGCCGATGACCATGCCCTCGTAGACCTCTTCGGTCGGCTGCACGAAGAAGCTCATCCGCTCCTGCAGCGCGATGATCGCGAAGGGGGTGACGACGCCGGACCGGTCGGCGACGATCGAGCCGTTCTGACGCGTGACGATGTGGCCGGCCCACGGCTCGTAGCCGTGCGAGATGGCGTTCGCGATGCCGGTGCCCCGGGTCGTGGTCAGGAACTCGGTGCGGAAGCCGATGAGACCGCGCGAGGGCACCACGAACTCCATGCGCACCCAGCCGGTGCCGTGGTTGGTCATGGTCTCCATGCGGCCTTTGCGGGCCGCCAGCAGCTGCGTGATCGCACCGAGGTACTCCTCGGGCGCGTCGATCGTGAGGTGCTCGAAAGGCTCGTAGGTCTTGCCGTCGATCTTCCGGGTGACCACCTGCGGCTTGCCGACCGTGAGCTCGAAACCCTCGCGGCGCATGTTCTCGACCAGGATCGCGAGCGCGAGCTCGCCGCGGCCCTGCACCTCCCAGGCGTCCGGCCGGCCGATGTCGACGACCTTCAGCGAGACGTTGCCGATGAGCTCGCGATCCAGACGGTCCTTCACCATCCGGGCGGTGAGCTTGTGCCCCTTGACCTTGCCGACCAGCGGCGAGGTGTTGGTGCCGATCGTCATCGAGATCGCCGGGTCGTCGACCGTGATCGCGGGCAGCGGCCGCACGTCCTCGGGGTCGGCGATGGTCTCCCCGATCGTGATGTCCTCGATGCCCGCGATGGCAACGATGTCGCCGGGCCCGGCGGACTCCGCGGGGAAGCGCTCGAGCGCCTTGGTCTTGAGCAGCTCGGTGACGCGGGCGTTCGAGCGCGAGCCGTCGTGGCGCACCCGGGTGACGGTCTGGCCCTTCTTCAGGGTGCCGTTGAACACGCGCAGCAGCGCGAGCCGGCCCAGGAACGGGCTGGAGTCGAGGTTGGTGACCCACGCCTGCAGCGGCGCCTCGTCGTCGTAGGCGGGCGCGGGCACGTGCTCGAGGATCGCGGCGAACAGCGGTTCGAGGTCGCCGTTGTCGGGCAGCTCGCCGTTCGCCGGACGGTTGCGGGACGCCGCGCCCGCGCGGCCGGAGGCGTACACGACCGGCACGTCCAGCAGAGCGTCGACGTCGAGGTCGGGCACGTCGTCGACGAGGTCGCCGGCCAGGCCCAGCAGCAGGTCGTGGCTCTCCTCCTCGACCTCGGCGATGCGCGCGTCCGGGCGGTCTGTCTTGTTGACCAGCAGGATGACCGGGAGCTTGGCCTCCAGCGCCTTGCGCAGCACGAAGCGGGTCTGCGGCAGCGGGCCCTCGCTCGCGTCGACCAGCAGCACGACGCCGTCGACCATCGACAGGCCGCGCTCGACCTCGCCGCCGAAGTCGGCGTGCCCGGGGGTGTCGATGACGTTGATCGTCACCGGGGTGTCGGCGTGGACGCCGTTGTAGGTGATCGCCGTGTTCTTCGCGAGGATCGTGATGCCCTTCTCGCGCTCCAGGTCGTTCGAGTCCATGGCCCGTTCCTCGACATGCGCGTGCTCGCCGAACGACCCGGTCTGACGGAGCATCGCGTCCACGAGCGTCGTCTTGCCGTGGTCGACGTGCGCGACGATCGCGACGTTGCGGAGGTCGGAGCGGAGGGCGCGCGCCATGGAGGGAGTCCTTTGCGGGTGGGAGAGGCCGGAAGAGGTCCCCGCAGATCGAGGGACCCGGCCCTCCCAGTCTACCGTGCGGTCACGATGACGACGGCGATCGCCGCCCACACCGCGATCGCGAGCAGCGCGAGCAGCGCCGGCCGGTCCCAGGTGCGGGTGACCGGTCCGTCCTGCGGGCCGCCCGCCAGCGCGCGTTCCCCGTCCTGCTGGATATGCGCGGCCTCGCGGAG
>JASGDW010000198.1:0-10251 GCA_047606965.1 Microbacterium sp. | reverse complement strand
CGGCCGACCCCGGGGACGTGCTCGACGCCGGCGTCCGCGGCGTGCATGCGCGGGCGATGCACCTGGGCGACCCCCGCTCCGGTCCCATCGATCTCGACGCCATGCTCGACCTGCGCGCGGACGGCTCCGCGGCCGGCCGCGAACCGCGTCCCTCCGGTGACACCGCCGCGGTGGTGGCCCTCGACGAGGCGGGGTGGGCGGTCACGATCGTGCAGAGCGTCTACATGACCTTCGGCTCCGGGCTCATGGACCCGGCTACCGGCGTCCTCCTCCACAACCGCGGCTCGGCGTTCGGCGTCGACCCGGACCTGCCGTCGATCGTCCGGCCCGGAGCCCGGCCGCCGCACACGCTCACCCCGGCCATCGCCGAGCGCGGCGACACGCTCGTGGTCGCGGGATGCCAGGGCGGGCGGGCCCAGCCCTGGATCCTCGCCCAGCTGCTGCCGGACGCGGTCGACGGCGCGCCGCTGGACGAGCTGCTCTCCCGACCCCGATGGGTCGTGGGCGACCGCGACCTGGGGTTCTCGGCTCTCACCTTCGTGGCCGAGCCCGGCGTTCCCGACGTCCTCCGGCGGCGCGCGGCCCGCGACGGGCTGGAGGTCGCGGAGTTCGCCGGGCCCGCGGACGAGGCGGGCCACGTCCAGCTCCTCCGCCGATCCGGGGCCGTGCTCGCGGCGGCCAGCGACCCGCGCGCCGACGGCGTCGGCGTCCTGATCCCATCCGGCTAGCGGATTCACTCTCTGTTAAATTGGATCCAATTTTGTCCTCGAGGAGGCCTCATGCCCGCACGTCTGTGGAGCGACCCCATCACCCCCGCCGAGATCGGCGAGGTCGCCGAGCTGGTGCGCGCCGATGACCGCATCGGCGCACGCCCGCGGTTCTGGGGCATCGCGGTGGAGGAGTCCCTCGCGCGGGCTCTCGCGCCGGGGCAGGGCCGCCCGGTGCGCCTCGTGGTGATGAACCCCGACGCGCACGCCGCGTGGGAGGTCACCGGATGGACCAGCGGCGCCGATCGTGCCGCATCCGTCGAGTCCTGGACCCCGGTCGACGCCAAACGCCCCGGCGTCTCCTCCGACGAAGCACGCATGGTCGCCCAGGCGGCGCGCACCAGCCCCATCCTGCAGGAGGCGCTCGCCAAGCGCGGCATCACCGACACCTCGCTCGTGTGGGTCGACCCCGAGTCGATCACCGGCTTCGAGCCCGAGGACCTCGCCGACCGGCGGCTGTCGTGGGGCACCGTGTGGCATCGAGAGTCCGCCGACGACAACGGCTACGCCCGCCCGGTCGCCGGTCTCGTGCCGATCATCGACCTGGAGACCCTGGAGATCGTCCGCCTGGAGGACCACGGGGTGCTGCCGATGGCCACCGAGACCGGCAGGTACTCCTCCGGCACATGGGGGCCCGACCGCGAGGTCGCACCGCTGGAGATCGTCCAGCCGGAAGGCCCCGGGTTCTCGGTCGACGGCCACGCCGTGACCTGGCAGAACTGGTCGTTCCGCGTCGGCTTCACCCACCGCGAGGGCCTGGTGCTGCACGACATCGCCTACCGCGACGGCGACAGGCTGCGCCCGGTCATGCGCCGCGCCGCGATCAACGAGATGTACGTGCCATACCTCGACGCGGACCCCACCGCCTATCGCAAGAACTTCTTCGACTGGGGCGAGTACGGCGCGGGCCCGCTGACCGCCTCGCTGGAGCTCGGGTGCGACTGCCTCGGCGAGATCCACTACTTCGACGCCCATTACATCGACGGCCACGGCCGGCCGCAGACCATCGCCAACGGCATCTGCATGCACGAAGAGGACGATTCGATCCTCTGGAAGCACGTGAACACGCGCACCGGCGACTCCGAGGTGCGCCGGCAGCGTCGCCTGGTGATCTCGTTCTTCGCGACCGTCGCCAACTACGACTACGGCTTCTACTGGTCGCTGTACCAGGACGGCGCGATCGAGCTGGAGATCAAGCTCACCGGCATCCTGTCGGTCTCCGGCATCGCCGACGACGTCGAACCGGCCTACGGGCGCATGGTCGCCCCCCGCGTGCAGGCCCCGACGCACCAGCACTACTTCGCGATCCGGCTCGACACCGCTGTGGACGGCCCTCGCAACCGTCTCGTCGAGGTGCACGCTGAAGTGGAGCAGGACGAGCGCCTGAACCCGTGGGGCAACGCGGTCAGGATGGTCTCCACCACGATCGGCTCGGAGCGGGACGCGGCGCGCGCCAACGATGCGGCGCGCGCCGTGCACTGGCGCATCGAGAGCACGGAGCGCACCAACCGCTACGGCGACAGCACGAGCTTCCGGCTCGTGCTGCCCCACACGACCCGCCTGTTCGCGCGACCGGGCAGCGTCGTGGAGCGGAAGGCGCCGTTCGTCGCCAAGCATCTGTGGGCCTCCGCCTACGACCCGGCCGAACGCTTCATCGCGGGCGACTACCCCAATCAGGCCCCGCTGGGCGAGGAGGGCATCACCGCGTGGCAGCGGGCCGACCGTCCGCTGGACGGGGCGGAGCTCGTCGTGTGGCCGATCGTCGGCGTGCACCACTACGTCCGGCCGGAGGACTGGCCGATCATGCCGCTGCAGCGCATCGGCCTGCGCCTGGAGCCGGACGGCTTCTTCGACCGCAACCCCGCGCTGGACGTTCCCCCCTCGGGCCGGGCGCACTGCGCGACGCCGGCGACCGTCCACGACCACGGCGCTCACGCGGGCGGTCACCACCACTGACGGCCGCGGGTCCGCGGCCGGTGCCGAGGACCCGCGCCGGCTCAGCCGGTGAACACGGTCGAGCTGCGGCGCTCGTACCAGCGGGCGAGCTGCTCGCCGGCGCTGATGACGTGGGCGCGCATCTCCTCGCGCGCGGCGTCGACATCTCCGCGTGCGAGCGCGTCGATGATGCGGCCGTGCTCGAGATAGTTCTCCTCGCGGTGCCGTTCGTCGTTGACCAGCAGCTGCGCCGACACGTTGCGGGGGAAGGTCTCGTTGATCTCCTCGATCGATCGTGCGAGCCGGGTGTTGGCCGCGACCCGCGTGATCGTGGTGTGGAAGACGTCGTTCTCCCGGCGGCTGCTCTTGCCCGCGTCCGCGCCGGACAGCGAGCGGTCGTACATCTCCTGGTTCGCGGTCCGGAGGCGGTCCAGGTCGGCCTGCGAGATGCGGCTCACCGCGCGCGCGGCGGCGAGCGCCTCCAGCTCGGCGCGCACCTCGTAGGCCTCCCGGACCTCCCAGGGCGCCGGGACGCGCACCACGGCGCCGCGGTGGGGGGCGACGTCGATCAGCCCGCCCGTCTGCAGCTGGCGCAAGGCCTCTCTGACCGGGGTCCGGCTGACCCCGAAATCGCTCGCGAGCTCCGCCTGACGCAGCTGTGCGCCGATCGGGATGTCGCCGTTCATGATCCGGGCGCGGATCTTGCCGGCGATCTCGTCGACGAGCGCGTGCCCGGAGGGCGCGGTGGCGAGGGACTCGTCGGCAGCGGGCATTGTTCCTCCTCGTTGCGCGGTCCCGGCCGCACGGGGGAACGGTAGCAGACGTGTGGTTCTCGGACCCGATCCCCGCAGGTGTGGCGCCTGGATCGATCATATTGGATCCACAAAGTACGTGTTAGGATCCAAATATGACGGACTCGGAGCGGCGCGACATCCCCGTGCGCGTGCGCGGTCTCGTGCGCGAGGCCGAGCGGGTGCTCTCGGTCGAGCTCGAGCCGCTCGCCGGCTCGCTGCCGGCGTGGACGCCGGGTGCCCACGTGGATCTGCTCATCCCGGGCGGCCCGGTGCGCTCCTATTCCTTGTGCGGCGATCCCTTCGCCCCGCGCTATCGGATCGCGGTGCTGCGCGAACCGGACAGCCGTGGCGGCAGCCGTGCCATCCACGAACGGCTGCGACCCGGCGACGAGCTGCTGCTGCGCGGACCACGCAACCACTTCGTCCTCGAGGACGCGGCCGAGTACCTGTTCATCGCGGGCGGCATCGGCATCACCCCGCTGTTGACGATGGCCCGCCAGGCGCGGGCGGCCGGTGCCCGGTGGCGGATGCTGTATCTCGGTGCCTCCCGCACGCGGATGCCGTTCCTCGACGAGCTGGCGGCGCTCGGCGGCGATGTCCGCGTCGTGGCCGCGGACGAGGGGGACCGGGCCGACCTGCCGGCCGAGGTCGCGGCCTCTCCCGGCGCCCTCGTCTATGCCTGCGGGCCGCAGCGGATGCTGACGGCGCTGGCCGACGCGGTGCCCGACGCGGAGCGTCGCCTGCGCGTCGAATACTTCTCCGCCCCGCAGATCGAGTACGAGCCCGGGGGGCCGTTCCGCGTCCGGCTGGATCGCAGCGGGCTCGAGCTCGACGTGGCCCCGGAGGAGAGCATCCTCGATGTCATGCGCGCCGCGGGCGCCGACGTGCTCTCCGACTGCGAGGAGGGCATCTGCGGCAGCTGCGAGACGCACGTCATCGACGGCGAGGTCGAGCACCGCGACGTCGTGCTCACCGCGCAGGAGAGAGCGCGCGGGGACTGCCTCATGGTCTGCGTGTCCCGCGCCGCCTGTCCGCTGCTCGTCCTCGACGCCTGACGCCCGCCCACCCACCCATCCGAAGGAGCACGCCCCATGCTCAAACTGGAAGACAACGAGAAGATCACGCGGTCGGGCCCCGGCACCCCGCTCGGCAACCTGCTGCGCTCGTACTGGCAACCCGCCGCCCTCGTCTCGGAGATGCCCGGGGAGCGTCCGGTCAAACAGGTGCGCATCATGGGCGAGGACCTGGTGCTGTTCAAGAAGCGCGAGGGATGGGGGCTCATCAGCCGCTACTGCGCCCACCGCGGGGTCGACCTGTCCTACGGACGGCTGGAGGAGGACGGCATCCGCTGCCTCTACCACGGCTGGCTCTACGACGGGCAGGGCCGCTGCGTCGAACAGCCCGCCGAGCCCGAGCACAGCCAGTTCCTCGGCAAGATCCGCATCGCGAACTACCCCTGCGTCGAGCGCAACGGCATCGTCTTCACGTACATGGGCGCCGGTGACCCGCCGCCCTTCCCACACTACGACTGCTTCGTCGCCCCAGAGGAGTACACCTTCGCGTTCAAGGGCCTGTGGGAGTGCAACTGGCTGCAGGGCCTGGAGGGCGGAATCGACCCGAGCCACGTCTCCTTCCTGCACCGCTTCATCCAGGAGGACCCGCGCGAGATGTACGGCCAGCAGTTCGCGGAGGAGGTCGAGGGCACCGGCAAGAAGCTCTCGATGCTCGTGGGTGAGAGCTACCGGCCCGACATCGAGGTGGAGAGCGCCGAGCACGGCCTGCGCGTCTACGCGCTGCGGCAGCTCACCGAGGACATCAAGCACGTGCGCGTGACGAACCTGCTGTTCCCGAACGCCTTCGTCGTGCCGTTCGGCAACACCAAGGTCTTCACCCAGTGGCACGTGCCGATCGACGACGAGAACTCGTACTGGTACATGATCTGGTACGACTTCGCCTCCACGACCGACAAGGACACCCTGCTGCAGCAGCGGCTGGAGGGCGTCAGCCTCCCCGAGTACCGGCCGCTGCGAAACCGCAGCAACAACTGGGGCTTCGATCCCCAGGAGCAGAAGGACCTCACCTACACGGGCATGGGACTGGACATCAACGTCCACGACCAGTGGGCGGTGGAGAGCATGGGCCCGATCCAGGACCGCACGGTAGAGCGCCTCGGGGTCTCCGACCGTGCAGTGAGCGCCAACCGGCGCCTGCTGCTGCGGGCGATCGACGCGTTCGCCGCGGGGGCGCCCACCCCGTCGCACCCCGTGAGCGAGCAGGACGCCGCGGCTCTCACCGGCCCGCTGGCGATGGACACGATCGCCGCGAACACGGCCTGGCAGTCGCGCTGGGTCGAGCGTGAGCGGGAGCGGCGGGCGGCATCCCCGTGGGCGGGTCCGCTCATGTCGGTGACGGAGCCCGTCGATGCATGAGCGCAACGTCGACGAGCGCCCCGTCTCCGAGAACGGCGGCGGGGTGTCGGCCCGGCCCATGCTCGCGGCCGACCGGGCGGGTTTCATCGCGCGGCACGACCTGTGGACCGAGGCACAGTACGCCGCCGCCGGCCAGCTGCGCCGGGTCATGGACGAGATCGGCATCGAGATGGTGCGGTTCTCGTTCGTCGACCAGCACGGCATCCTCCGCGGCAAGACGATCGCGCGCTCCGGAGTCGCCGCCGCGCTGCGCTCCGGCGTCACGGTGCCGAGCTCGCTGCTGCTGAAGGACACCTCCGGCCAGTCGGTGTTCTCCGTCTTCAGCGCCGACACCGGCGTCGGGGTCGCCGGCTTCAGCGGCGCGGGCGACATCGTGCTGGTACCCGACCCGCGCACCTTCCGGGTGCTGCCGTGGGCGGAGAAGACCGCGTGGATCCTCTGCGACCTGCGTTTTCCCGACGGCGCCGCGGTGCCGTTGTGCACCCGCTCGATCCTGCGGACCGAGCTCGCCGCGCTCGCCGCCAAGGGGTACGGGATGCGCGTGGGCGCCGAGCTGGAGTTCCACGTCTTCCGTCTCTCCGCCGCCGGTCTCGGCGCCGAGCACGTGGGTGCGCCGGGCCGTCCCGGGCACGCGGTCGCCGCCGCCCCGACCACGCGCGGCGCGCAGCTGCTGCACGAAGAGGCGCTCGACGAGCTGCAGCCGCTGGTGGACGCGCTCTACCGCGGGCTGACGCTGCTGGATCTGCCGTTGCGCTCGATCGAGCTGGAGTTCGGGCCGAGCCAGTTCGAGATCACGATGGAGGCCGGCGACGCGGACCGGATCGCGGACGCCATCGTGCTGTGCCGCATGGCCGTGCGTCGCATCGCCCGCGGCCTCGGCTACCACGCCACGTTCATGTCGCGGCCGCAGGGCGCGGAGGGCGCCTCCACCGGGTGGCACCTGCACCAGTCGTTGTACGACCTGCGCACCGGCGAGGGGGCGTTCGTGCCGGATGCGGCCGGCTCGACGCTGTCGCCGGTCGGCTCGGCCTACCTCGCGGGCCTGCTCGCGCACGCCGCCGCCGCGACGGTGTTCACGACGCCGACGGTGAACGGCTACAAGCGCTACCAGCCGTTCTCGCTCGCCCCCGACCGGATCGCGTGGGGCATCGACAACAAGGGCGCCATGATCCGGGCGGTCGGCGGCGTGGGAGATCCCGCCACCCGGCTCGAGAACCGCTCTGGCGAGCCCGCTGCGAACCCGTACCTGTACATCGCCTCGCAGCTGATCAGCGGCATGGACGGCGTGGAGCGCTCTCTCGTGCCGCCCGCGCCGGTGACCGACCCGTACCGCGCCGACGCGCCCGCCCTGCCGGCGTCCCTCGGCGAGGCGACCGAGGCCTTCCTGGCCGACCTCGTCTTCGCCGACGCGCTGGGGAGTACGGTGGTGGACTGGTACGCGACCATCAAGCGCGCGGAGTTCGCACGCTATCTGCGCCACGTCTCCGACTGGGAGCAGCGCGAGTACTTCGGGATCTTCTGATCCCGGCAAGGAGACACCATGAGCATCAGGACGAGCCTCGAAGCCCTCCCCGCCTACGAGCCCTTCTTCCTCGGCGGGCGGTGGGTGCCGCAGGGCGACCGGGAGAGCATCGCCGTGCACGACCCCGCCACGCAGGAGCTGCTGACCTCGGTCGCCCAGGCGACCCAGGCCGACGTGGACGCCGCTGTCGGGCTCGCCGCCGCCGCCCACGCCGATCGGCGCTGGAGCGGGCTCGCACCGCTGGAGCGGGCCCGCATCCTGGGTCGCGTCGCCGACCTCATCGAGGAGCGGTCGGAAGAGCTGGCGGTCCTGGAGACCCGCGACAACGGCAAGCCGATCGAGCGCTCGCGTGCCGACACCGCCAGCGCCGCCCGCACCTTCCGCCACTTCGCCGGCGCCCCCTCGCGCCTGGCGGGCACGGTCGTGCCCGTGGACGGCGGCGCCCACCACGTCTACACCGTGATGGAGCCGGTCGGTCCGGTCGCGGCGATCCTGCCCTGGAACTTCCCGATCATGGAGGTCGCCTACAAGGCGGCCCCCGCGCTGGCCGCCGGCTGCCCCGTCGTGGTCAAGCCCGCCGAGGACACTCCGCTCACGGCGCTGCGCATCGCCGCCATCCTGGCGGAGGCGGGTGTGCCCGACGGGGTCGTGAGCGTGCTCACCGGCGACGGGGCGGTCGGCTCCGCGCTGTCCCGGCACCCCGGCATCGCAAAGATCACCTTCACGGGCTCGACCGACGTCGGCCGCCTCGTCGCCCACGTCGCCGCCGACGACTTCAAGCGCGTCACGCTGGAGCTCGGCGGCAAGAGCCCCAACATCGTCTTCGAGGACGCCGACCTCGACGCCGCGGTGCTCACCGCGATGCGCGCCTCGTTCGGCCACTCCGGGCAGATGTGCACCGCCGGCAGCAGACTGCTCGTGCAGCGGTCGATCCTCGCTGAGATGACCGATCGCCTGGCCGCCGCGGTGCGCGCGGTGCCCGTCGGCGACGGCCTCGCCGGCGGGATCACGGTCGGCCCGCTCGTGTCCGAGGAGCAGCGCCGGCGGGTCACCGGATACATCCGGACGGGCGTCGAAGAGGGCGCGACACTCGTGCACGGCGGCGGGACCCACGGCCCCGGCTACTACGTCGAGCCGACGCTGTTCACGGACGTCACGAACGACATGACCATCGCGCGGGAGGAGATCTTCGGCCCGGTCGTCGGCGTCATCGGGTTCGACGACGAGGCGGATGCCGTGCGCATCGCGAACGACACCTCCTACGGCCTGGCGGCCGGGGTCTGGACCCGCGACCTCGCGCGCGCGCATCGGATGGCGGCGGCCATCCACGCCGGCACCGTCTGGGTCAACACGTACAACTTCTTCGACCCCGCGCTCTCGTTCGGCGGGGTGGGCGAGTCGGGTCTGGGCCGGGACCTCGGCGAGGAGGGCCTGCGGGGTTTCCTCGAGCCCAAGAGCGTGGTCGTCGCCCTCTGAACCCGTCGTCGAGATCCAAGGAGCAGCACGTGGTCCGCACCGTCGAGACCGTGACCGGTCCCATCGGGCCCGAGCGGCTGGGGGTCACCCTCCCTCACGAGCACGTCTACATCAACATGACGCGCACCACCCCGCAGGACGGCTACCTCAACGTCGCCGACGAGACGGCGGCGGAGCTGGCGCTGTTCGCGGCCGCCGGCGGGAGCACGCTCATCGACATGACCAACGGCGAGCTGAGCGACTACGCGGCTCCGGTGGGATGGACCGACGACCTCCGGCTGATGCAGCAGAATCCCGCCACCGGCTCGCGGTCGGTCGCGAACGTGCTCGCGACCCGTGAGATGTCCGAGCGCACCGGTGTGCAGGTGATCCTCGGCACCGGCCACTACTACGACACCTATCTCGACAAGACCTGGTTCGACCGCAATTCGACCAACAAGATCGCCGACTTCCTCATCGCCGACCTCCTCGACGAGATCCCGGGCACCGGGGTGCGCGCCGGCGTCATCGGCGAGATCGCCTCCGACCTCTCGCACATCACCGCCGTCGAGGAGCGCTCGTTCCGGGCGGCCGCGCGGGCCGGTCGCGAGACCGGCTCGCTCGTCTCCACCCACGCCGCGACCTTCCCCACCGGGCTCGCCCAGCTGGAGATCCTCACCGAGGAGGGCGTCGACCCCTCCCGCGTCGTGATCGGGCACGCCGACACCGTCAAGAGCGTCGACTACTCGCTCGAACTGCTCCGCAGGGGCGCCTTCGTCGAGTTCGACTGCCTCATGACCTGCCGCATCGGCGGCGTCGTCGTGCGACACCAGCTGGACCGGCGGCTCTCGTACCTGCGGACGATCGTCGAGGCCGGCTACGCGGGTCAGGTCCTGCTCTCCCAGGACGTGTGCCAGCGCTCGCACCTGCGTGCGCTCGGCGGCCCGGGCTACACGTTCCTGTTCGAGGAGTTCCGCGAGCATGCGATCGCCGCGGGCATCGCGCCCGACACGCTCGACGCCATCCACCGCGAGAACCCCCGCCGCGCCGTGTTCGGCGAGTGACGCCGGAAGGACCCCCATGCCCGTCCACACCGTCCTCGGACCCATCGACGCCGCCGATCTCGGCCCGACCTCGATCCACGAGCACCTGCTCAGCGACCTGCGCCTGTGGGCCAAGGAGCCCAGCGAGCCACCCCCCGCCGATCCGGTGATCGGGCCGGAGCTGGCGGGCTACCTCCGCTGGAACGCGTTGTCGATCCCCGACAACCTGCTCCTCGACGACGCCGACCTCGCCGCGCGCGCGCTCGCCCACGCCGCCGCCGCCGGCGCCTCGGGCGTGGTCGAGCT
>JASGDW010000197.1:0-6922 GCA_047606965.1 Microbacterium sp. | reverse complement strand
TCCGCCTGCGGCAGCGGGTGCGGTCCGCCCCCGTCGAAAGGAAGTGACCCGTGTATCCGAAGCTGTCGATCCTCGATCCGGTGCCGATCCGTGACGGTCAGAGCGCCGCCCAGTCGGTCGCCGCCTCGCTCGCCGCCGCGCGGCTCGCCGACCGGCTCGGCTACGAGCGCTGGTGGTTCACCGAGCATCACGGAATGCCCTCCAGCGGGGCCACCGCGCCGCAGGTGCTGACGGCCGCCACGGTGGCGCTGACCGACCGCATCCGCGTCGGCTCGGGCGGCGTCGTGCTGCCCAAACACGATCCCGTGACCATCGCCGAGCACTTCATCACGCTCGAGTCGATCGCCCCGGGCCGCATCGATCTGGGACTGGCCCGTGGTGTCGGCCCCTCCTCGTATCTCGGGGGCGCGGGCAAGGAGGACACCGAGTTCACCGCGAACGTGAGGCTGCTGCGCGGGCTCACCGACTCCGGTCGCGTCCGCCGTCGCGCCGGACTGCGCACAGAGGAGGTCTTCGTCTCTGCCCCGCCGACGACCTCCTCGCCGATCTTCATCCTCGGCACCGGCGAGAGCTCGGCGAGGATGGCCGGACGCAACGGGTTCGCCTACGTCTACGCGCACCATTTCAGCGGGCGCGGCACCGAGGCTGCGCTGGAGGCGTACCGACGCGAGTTCCGGCCGTCGTCAGAGCTCGCGTCGCCGCGTGCCATCGCGACGATGAACGCCTCTGTCGCCGACAGCGCGGAGGAGGCGCAGCTGCGTGCTCTCCCGGCGCTCCTGCGCTATGCCCGGATGTTCACCGGCGGCGGCGACCCGTTCGCCGTCGAGACCGTCGAGGACGCCCGGGCGCGCGGGATCAGCGCCTCCGAGCGGTCGGTGATCGACACTCTGGCGCCCACGTGGATCATCGACTCCGCTGAGGCCGCACGGCGCAGAGTCGAGGCCTTCGCCCGAGACCTCGGCATCGACGAGGTCATGCTGCTGTTCGCGTCGAGCGCGCACGACGGCGAGCCGCTCGATCGCTGGATCGGAGTCGAACAGGGGCTGACGCTGCTCGCACCGCCTCGCCGGCCGTAGCGCGCGAGCGCGGCGCGGATGAAGGCGCCTACCCGATGGGCAGTGCGCGGACCGTCTGCGTCAGGTCGACGTCGTCGACCGAGGTGACCGCACCGAAGACCTGGACATCGTCCGCACCGTTCCACATCGTCCAGCCGGGGTCGCCGTCGTGGCAGAAGGATGCCCAGGCCCGCATCATGTCGCGTGACACGTCGATGCGCCGGGGGTCGCGCCCGGTGAGCGGGATGCGGTCGACGGTGCCGAACACGTAGGCGAGGTCGAGGCTGTGGCATGCGCCGAGAAGGCCGCCCAGCACTTCCGTGGTCTGCGCGAACTCGTACGCCCAGACGGCGCCGCCGCGCCTGCGCAGCCGGTCGGCGAGGGCGACGGCCGGCTCGGCCATGACCCGGGTGCTCAGCCACCGGGACCAGCGCAGGTGCGCCGGCTCCGCGGGGTGTCGGCGCTCCAGGTCGGCGTAGATCGTGGCGCCCTGGCCCGGCGCATCCTGATCGATGAGTGCGACGACGTCGGGCCCGGTGAGATCGACGTCGTACTCCGGGGCGTCGGCGAGCAGCAGCCCCGCCTCGTGCGTCGTCCACCCGATCATGAGCGGGCGCGCGGTCACGGCCCGTGCGAAGGGCTGTTCCGGCAGGTGCGTTTCGTCCACCGCCGGGCCGAAGCCGAATGCCGCCTCTGTCGGCGCGCTGCCGAAGCGTCCAGCCTGCCGCGCGAGGATCTGCGCCTGCGCGTCCAGGAGTCTTTCGAGCGGCAGGCTGCGGAGCTCCTCGACGTCAGAGGCCCCAAGAATCCCGACGGCGGTGTCGCGCACCGCCCGGGCGTGGTCGCGGGACATCGCCGTCGTGAACGGGCCACTCATCATGATCGCCCCGGCGAACAGTCCGTCCGCGGCGGGCATGCCGTGCAGCGCCGCGACCTTCGCGCTGCCGCCGGACTGGCCGCTGACCGTGACGCGCGACGGATCCCCGCCGAAGGAGCGGATGTTGCGCTGCACCCATTCGAGCGCGGCGACGATGTCGAGCATCCCGGCGTCGGCGGACTCGGGCAGGCCGTCGTCGCGGAGGTCGAGGAAGCCGGTGATGCCGAGGCGGTGCGTGACGGTGACGACCACCAGCTCGCCCGCCTGCGCGAGCACGTCGCCGTTGAACGCCATCTCGTTGCCGGAGCCGTGAGTGAAGCCGCCGCCGTGCAGCCATACCAGGACGGGCAGGGCGTCGTCGAGGCGTCCCGACGGCGCCCAGACGTCCAGGCGCAGGCAGTCCTCCGACATCGGTCCCGCCTCCACCGGCCAGCCCGCCCGCGGGTAGAGCATCGACAGCACGCGAGGCCCGTTCGCCGCCGCGTGCGACCGCGTGTCGACCTGCGGCGCGGCGGGGCCGAAGGCGAGCGCCTCGCGCACGCCTTCCCAGGGCTGCACCGGCTGCGGACCGCGGAACCGGTTCTCACCCCCCGTCGCCTGTCCGTAGGGCACGCCGAGGAAGCTCATGACGCCGGCGTTGTCGATGCCTCGCAGGATGCCGTCATGGGTGGGGATGTCGATGGAGGGCACCTCAGCGCACCTTCCGGATGGGGAGGATGAGGAAGGCGGAGAGCAGGGCCATGACCGCGGCGAAGACGAACAGCGGCGCGTAGCCGCTGAACGCGGTGATGACGAGCGCGGCGAGGAACGGCCCGGCGATCTGCGGCCCGGTCGTGGCGACGTTGAGCAGGCCGAGGTCGCGGGCGTTGTTCTCGGCGTCGGGCACGACGAGGGTCATGATCGCCTGGTCGACGGCGCTGTAGATCCCGAAGAAGAGGCCGACGACGATCGAGTAGACGACCATGCCGGTGAACGTCGGCAGGAACACGGGGATCAGGGCACCGGCCGCGACGCCGACGGAGGAGACGACGACGAAGACCTTGCGGCGGTTCACTCTGTCGGAGAGCGGGCCCGCGACGATCGTGGTGACGAAGGCCGCGCCCATGTTGATCGATCCGAGGAGGGCGACCGCTGCGGCGGTGTTGCCGCCGGGCAGGTTCTCCGCGCCGATGTAGTCGGTGAGCGTGTAGAGCTGGTAGGTCGAGATCGTCCAGTAGCCGATCATGATGGCCACTCGGGCCCAGAAGGCCCAGGAGAAATCGTGGTCCTTCAGGCCGGAGAAGAATGTGCGGAAGGACTGGCGCTCCCGTGTCGTGGCAGCCTGCTGTCCGGCACCGGCGGTGGGATCGGGGGCGATGACGACCAGCAGCGCGGTGCCCACGACCATCAGGGCAGCGATGATGAGGTACGCGATCGTCGGCCGGTCCACGAAGAAGGGGGCGACGTTGAGCCCGTACAGGACGCCGACGGTGACGGCGACGCCGGCGACGGAGGAGACAAGCCCTCGGCGGTGCTCGGGCACGCGGTCGGGCATGACGGCCGTGATGACCGCCTGGAAGGCGCTCATGCTCAGCATGACTCCCACGTAGGCCGCGCCGAGCCAGAAGAAGTCGGTCAGGCCGCCCAGCAGCGCCAGCAGCAGCACCGCGACGACGACGCTTGTGATCAGCCACGGCGTGCGGCGTCCGAGGCGGCTGCGGGTGCGGTCGGAGAGTGCGCCGAAGACCGGGTTCCCGATCGCGGCGGCGAGAGCGCCGATCGAGGCGAGCACGCCGTAGGCGCCGACCTTGCCGCCGTCGTCGATGGCCGCGACCTGCGAGGGCAGCACGATCTGCTGCATCCCCTGGAAGATCGCGTACATGCCGGCGTTGGCGAGGAAGAACGTGCTCAGGAAGCGAACGCCGCCGATGATCTTCCGCGCCGGCGGTGCCGTCGCATCGACCGCGGAGGAGAGAGGAGCGGAGGGGGCGTCGGGCATGATGACCTCATCGTCTTTCAACTCGGTTGGTGACGCGTCGTCGCGTCGAGCTATTTTTGTCACAACCTGAAAATAATGTCAAGGAGCGCAGGATGCCGTCAGCCGCAGGTGAGCTCGGAGACCTGAGGCGCAGAAACCTCTCCCGGGTCGCGATGCTCGTCCGCGATCACCCCCGGGTGCATCTGAGCGCGGTCGCCGAGACGACGGGCCTCGCCATGGGCGCCGTGAGCTCGCTCGTCAACACGCTCGTCGAGGCGGAGATCCTCGAAGACCACGTCACCGCGGCGGACGGCGTCCGAGGAAGGCCCCGGCGCACGTTGACCCTGGCGGACCGCTCCGCGGATCTGGTCGCCGCGCGCATCACGCGCACACGCATCGAGGTGAGCGCGGCCACGCTCTCCGGCCGCCTGCTCGCCAGCGAGGGGCAGACCTCGACGTCGGGATGGTCCGTGGCCGAGGCATCCGGCATCCTCGCCCAGACCGTCGCACGCGTCACCGAGGGGCGACGGCGCCCGGGCCGCAGCCCTCGCGTCGTCATCAGCATCCCGGGCGGTGAGACCGCCACGGCGTTCGGATCGGAGGAGCTCGATTGGAGCCTCGACAGCAGCCTGCCAGTGCTCGAGCCACTGCGAGCGGAGGGCTTCGCCGCCAGCCATATCGGCAACGACGGCAGCCTCGCCACCCTCTCCGAATGGCGGTTGGGCGCGGCACGCGGACTCGGCAACGCCGTCGTGATCCTGCTCGGGCGAGGCCTCGGCGGCAGCGCGATCGTCGACGGCCGGCTGATTCGAGGCGCCATGACCGCGCCGGGTTTCGGCCACACCCCGGTGGTCCGGTCGGGCCCGGTCTGCGCCTGCGGGCGGCGCGGATGCATCGAGCTCTACGCGTCGCTGCAGTCGATCGCGCTCCAGCTCGGCGAGGCGGACAGGCTGTCGCGGATGCCGTCCGCCGCCTACGCCCGGGAGCTGGACGAACGCGCCCGCACGGGCGAGGCGCCGGTGCTCGACGCGCTCACCGGGGCGAAGGAGCGCCTGAGCGATTTCATCGAGATGCTGGACGCCGTGCTCTCGCCGGAGGTCGTCGTCGTCAGCGGGCAATCCGCGATCCTCACGGCGCGCCTCGTCGAGAGCCGGCTCGCGATGGGCGCACCGATCGTCCGCGGCGAGCTCGGCGACGACGCGCCCCTGGTGGGAGCCCTCCTCGCCGCCCAGGAGGACGCGCTCGAGGATCCGCTCGCGATCGTGGGGTGAGCGCGGCGAGGGGAGAGGAGCCGGGGCTGCGGGGTCCCGTGGTCGCGAGCCGCGGCGCGGCCGCCCCGGCATCCGGCTCCCGACATGATCGGCAGCACGATCGTCTGCGCGATCACGAGAAGGACAGAGCCCATGGCGCCCCGAGCCCGGTATGCGGGGCGCGGGAGGCACTCGCAGGCCGACGTGCGCGGCCTCTAGGCTGGCGCCGATGACCGACGAGCGCAGCGACGACGGCCTCGCCTGGATACGGGCGGAGGCCGAGGCGGCGGAGCGGATCCCGGACGATCGCCCGAGGCCCACGCCGCTCTGGGCGCTGCTCTCGCGGTGGCTGCTCCGGCTCGAGGCGTGGCTGCGCTCGCACGGCGGCCCGCGCTTGCGGGCAGGGCTCCTCGCGTTCTGGGGCGTCGTCGCGGCCGCGGGCCTGTTCCTGCTGTTCGGCCCGGTGATCAACCCGCCGCTGACCCTGGAGGACATCATCGACTCCGCGTCGACGGCGACGGACACCTGGATCGCGCGGGAGTTCGACGCGGACTATGAGCTCCAGCGCAGCGACGCCGGCCGGTTGCAGGCGGTCGTGACCGAGACGATCGACGCGTACTTCCCGGACGACGTCGACGCCTCGGGCATCGAGCGCGTCCTCGCCATCGAGTACGAGGGGCACGCGCTCGCACCCTCGGACGTCGAGGCGACCGTCGACGGCATGTCGATCGACGCCACGATGCAGGCCGTCCCCGACCGTCTCACGATCGGCCTCGACACGGGCGGACGCCTCAGCGGCGACCATGAGTTCGTGCTCCGGTACACCCTGCAGGACCTCGCCTACGCCACGACCGACGACGCCTCCGGCGAGGAGGTCGACCTGCTCGAATGGAGCGTGCTCGGCCCGAGCTTGCCGCAGGCGATCGCGGCGATCGACGTCACCGTCACGATGCCGGACACGCTGGCCGATCGGCTCGTGCGTTCGCCTCGCGGCGCCATCGCCTGGACGCTGATCAGCGGCGGCGACTGGCTCGAGCCGGAGGACGACAGCCCGGCCGGAACCACGACGTACGCCTTCACGAGCGACGACACCCTTCCCCCGAACGCCCAGGCGTGGTTCACGATGCCGTTCGCGTCGGGCACGTTCGCGATGCCGGGCCCGACCCCGCTGTTCCTGCTGCAGAGCCTCGGACCGCTGCTGCCCCTGCTGTTCCTCCTCGTCACGCTGCTGTTCACGCTCGCGGCGCGCGCGGTGGCGTGGAGCGACGCACGGGGCCGGCCGTGGTTCGTGGCTCAGTACGACCCCCCGCACGGCATCACGCCGAACCTCGCCGCCCAGATCCTCCGCACGCCGCGCACCCGCGAGCTCGCCGTCGCCGTCGCGACGACCCGGACACCCGCCTCTGACACGGCGCGCCCGGCGCGACTGCTCGCCACCGGCAGGGCGGCCCGCCGTGCCGGACGCATCGGCGACCTCTTCCGCGCCGCCGCGGGTTATCGCGCCGACCCGGCCCGGCGGCAGCAGCTGGCCGGCGACTACCGCAGGATTCCGCGCGGATTCGTCCGCGACTGGTTCCTCGCCGCACCCATCGCGCTGTCGCTCCTGCAGATCGGCCTGGTACGGCAGCTGTCCCACCAGGCGAGGCTCGCGATCGTCTGGTGGCCGAGCGCGTTCGTCGCGGCATCCGTCGCGATCGCCGCGGTCGTCGTGGCGGCGACCCTCGCGGCGCGGCCGCTGACCGAAAAGGGCGCGCTGGCCAAGCAGCACCTGCGCGGGATCGAC
>JASGDW010000196.1:0-13504 GCA_047606965.1 Microbacterium sp. | reverse complement strand
GACCGGCTCGCCACCGCCGGCCTCGTGTTCTCGGGTCTGTCGCCCGATCGCAACCTGGTCGAGTTCGTGGAGCTGCCCCGCGACGTGCACCCGTTCTACATCGCCACCCAGGCCCACCCCGAGCTGCGGTCGCGGCCGACCGCCGCGCACCCGCTGTTCCGGGGCCTGGTCGGGGCGGCGCTCGTGCGCCACCGCGCGAGCGAGCTGTTCGACGACGAGGGCGACTGAGATGACCGAGCTGCGCGACGAGCCCGCCTCACCCGAGGTGACCGGCAGCGACCTCGTCTACGCGGGACGGGTGTGGGACGTGCGCAGCGACACCCTCCGCTACGGCGGCGGCGAGATCGTCCGGCAGTACGTCGACCATCCGGGCGCCGCGGCGGTCGTCGCGATCGACGAGGGCGGCCGCGTGCTGCTGATCCAGCAGTACCGGCATCCGATCCGCCATCGCGACTGGGAGGTGCCCGCCGGGCTCCTCGACGTCGCCGGCGAGCCGCCGCTGGAGACCGCGAAGCGCGAGCTCGCCGAGGAGGCCGACCTGCGGGCGGGGCGGTGGGAGCCGCTCCTCAGCGTCTTCACGACCCCCGGCGGCAACGACGAGGTCGTGCACCTGTTCCTGGCGCGCGACCTGGCGCCCGCGGGCGAGGTCTTCCCCCGTGAGGACGAGGAGGCCGACATCCGGTGGGAGTGGGTGCCGGTGGCGGATGCCGTCGACGCCGTGCTCGAAGGGCGCATGCGCAACGGCATCCTCGCCGCGGGTGTGCTGGCCGCGGCCGAACGGCTCCGGCGCGAGGGCTGAGCGTGCGCGTCGACCGGGCGGTGGACGCCTACCTGCGGCACGTCACGATCGAGCGGGGACTGGCCGATCACACCGTCGCCGCGTACCGGCGCGACCTCGCCGGCTACGTCGCCTGGCTGGCGGCGCACGGCGTGGACCAGGTCGCCGAGGTCACCGGCGGGCTCGTCGCCGCGTTCGTCGCCGAGCGCGCCGGCGCCGACCCGGCCCCCGCGGCGTCCAGCCTCGCCCGGCTGCAGTCGTCCGTGCGGGGCGTGCACCGCTTCCTGGTGCGCGAGGGCGTCGCGACGGACGACCCGACCGCGAAGCTGCGGCCGCCGAAGCTGCCCCGACGGCTGCCCGAGGCCCTCACGATCGACGAGGTCGAGCGGCTGCTGGACGCCGCCGGGCCGCCGCCCGGCACCGACACCCTCGCCGACGCCGCCGGGTTACGCGACCGGGCGCTGCTGGAACTGCTGTACGCGACCGGCGCCCGGGTGAGCGAGGTCGTGCAGCTGGACGTCGACGACCTCGCCCACGGCGACGTGCTGCGCGTGCGCGGCAAGGGGTCGAAGGAGCGCATCGTCCCCGTCGGCTCCTACGCGCGCGCCGCCGTCGACGCCTACCTCGCCCGGGCGCGGCCGGCACTGGCCGTTCTCGGCCGGGGGACGCCGCGGCTGTTCCTGGGGCTGAGGGGCGCGCCGTTGTCCCGGCAGAGCGCGTGGGCGGTGATGCAGCGGGCGGCGGACGCCGCGGGGCTCGCCGCGCACGTCTCGCCCCACACCCTGCGGCACTCCTTCGCGACGCACCTGCTGCAGGGCGGCGCCGACGTGCGTGTCGTGCAGGAGCTGCTGGGCCACGCCTCGGTCGCGACCACCCAGATCTACACGCACGTCACCGTCGACTCGCTGCGAGACGTCTACGCGGGTGCGCACCCCCGCGCCCGGTGAACGCTCGCCCGACATCGCTCCTCACCCGAAAGCTCACAGCGATGCGCCCAGCCACAGCCCGGCACCGGCGAGCACCGTCGTGGCGACCAGCACGCCGATCCCGTTGACCGCCCCGACCAGGGTCTTGCCCTCCTGCAGCAGCCGGACGGTCTCGAAGCTGGCGGTCGAGAACGTGGTGTACCCGCCGAGGAAGCCCGTGCCGACCACGAGCCGCCAGTCCTCGGGCAGTGTGCCGGCCATCGCCAGACCGGTGATCAGCCCCAGGGCGAGGGAGCCGCTGAGATTGACGGCGATCGTTCCCAGGGGCAGGCTGCCCCTGGTGCGGGCGCGGATGACGCCGTCGAGCATCAGCCGGCAGACGGAGCCGAGACCGCCGGCGAAGGCGAGGGCCAGGAAGCCGAGGGGGGTCATCGTTGTGCCCTCCGCCTCGCCCGGTGGGCGGCCGCGGCGAGTGCGATGCCTGCCCACGTCGCCGCCGCGCCGACGAGCACGGTCGCCAGGCCGTAGAGGATCCCGGCGAGCACGGCGCCGGATCCGATGAGACGGGCGGCGTCGGCGGCGAGGGCGCTGTAGGTCGTGAAGCCGCCGATGACGCCCGTGCCCAGCAGCAGCCGCAGCATCCGCCGGGTGCTCTCGTCGGGACCTCGCCGCACGAGCGCGTCGAGCAGGAAGCCGAGCAGGAAGGCGCCGGTCACGTTGATGCCGAGGATGACGAACGGGATGCCGTCGGCCGGCGGGAACGCGAGGCTCAGCGCCTCCCGGGCGGCGGTGCCGACGGCGCCGCCCGCGAAGACGACGGCGATAGAGGCGGGTCGAAGGTGGACGGGCCGGGCCGGGCCGGTCGTCTCGGTCATGCGAGGGCCCGGTCGTCGAGAGCGACGGCGGTTCCGCTGCCGCCCGCGCACCGGGTCACCGGAGTCCGATCCATCCGTGTCTCCTACCTTCGAGTGCGCTCGCACCGGCCGGTAGGGACTGTTGTCGGAGATCCGAGGTTGGGCACGGCGAGCCCCACCGCCGTGACGCGCACCGGCGTCCCGGCCATTCTGCCAGAGTGCGGCGGCTCGTGCTCCCCCCCGAATCCCGTCGCGCGCGGTCAGGGGCCACGCGCGCGATCGAGTCGTGTGCGATCGAGGAGGCCGCGGGCCACGTCGTTCCCGGGGCGCAGGCGACGTGCTGGCTAGACTTGGCGCAACGAGGCGAGAAGGAGCACGGTGGCCGAGCGCACAGCGAAGGGCAAGGGCGGCACGTCCACGTCAGAGACCCCGCTGGGTCCCACCGGCCGCCCCTACCGGGGGTTCCCGACCCCGCCGAAGCTGTCCTCGCACGGTCCCGCCCGCATCATCGCGCTGTGCAACCAGAAGGGCGGCGTGGGCAAGACCACCACGACCATCAACCTCGCCGCCTCGCTCGCCTCCTACGGTCGGCGGGTGCTCGCCGTCGACTTCGACCCGCAGGGTGCGCTGTCGGCCGGTCTCGGCATCCAGGCCCACGACACCCCGACGATCTACGACCTGCTGCTGGACACCAAGCGCGACCCCCGCGACGCGATCGTCCGCACCGCCGTCGACGGGCTCGACGTGATCCCGGCCAACATCGACCTGTCGGCCGCCGAGGTGCACCTGGTCAACGAGGTCGCGCGGGAGACGATCCTCTCGCGGGTGCTGCGCCACGTGACCGGCGAGTACGACGTCGTGCTGATCGACTGCCAGCCCTCCCTCGGGCTGCTGACGGTCAACGCTCTCACGGCGAGCCACGGCGTGCTCATCCCGCTGGAGTGCGAGTTCTTCGCGCTGCGGGGCGTCGCGCTGCTCATCGAGACGATCGACAAGGTGCGCGACCGGCTGAACCCCGCGATCACGCTCGACGGCGTGCTCGCCACCATGTACGACCCCCGCACCCTGCACTCCCGCGAAGTGCTCGAGCGGGTCGTGGAGGCGTTCGGCGACGACGTGCTGGAGACGGTCATCGGGCGCACCGTGAAGTTCCCGGACGCGTCGGTGTCGGGTGTGCCGATCACCCAGTTCGCGCCCGAGCACGCCGCGGCCCAGGCGTACCTGCGGCTGGCGCGGGAGCTGGTCGCGCGTGGTGCCGTCGCCTGAGCCCGCGGCCGAGACCGGCGAGGAGGACGGGTTCCGCGTCTCGCTCGGCGTCTTCGACGGCCCGTTCGACCTGCTGCTGACCCTCATCTCCCGCCACGAGCTCGACATCACCGAGGTCGCGCTCTCGCGGGTGACCGACGAGTTCATCGCCTACCTTCGGGAGCTGGGCCCGGATGCCGAGATGGACGAGGCGTCCGAGTTCCTCGTGGTCGCCGCAACCCTGCTCGACATGAAGATCGCAGGGCTCCTGCCGCAGGGCGAGCTCGTGGACGCCGAGTCGGTCGCCGTGCTCGAGGCCCGTGACCTGCTGTTCGCCCGGCTGCTGCAGTACCGCGCCTTCAAGGAGGTCTCGGCGTGGTTCGCCCGCTGTCTGGACCGGGAGGGCCGCCGCCACGCCCGCAGCGTGCGGCTCGAGGAGAAGTACCGGCACGGCGCGCCGGAGCTGGTGTGGACCCTCAGCCCCGGCGACTTCGCCGCGCTCGCGATGCTCGCCCTCGCGCCGAAGGAGATCCCCCGGGTCGGGCTCGACCACCTGCACGCGCCGCTGGTCAGCATCCGGGAGCAGGCGGCGATCGTGGTGACGCTGCTGCGCGAGCGGGGCATGCTGAGCTTCCGCGAGCTCGTCGCCGGGGTGTCCGCGCCCGGTATCGTCGTGGCGCGGTTCCTGTCCGTCCTGGAGCTGTACCGTCACGACGCGCTCTGGTTCGAGCAGCTCGAACCGCTGGGAGAGCTGACCCTGCGCTGGAGCGCCCAGCGCTGGACCGACGAGAACCTCGCCACCCTCGGAGCCGACTATGACCGCTGACACCCCCGTCCTCGCCCGCCGGCTCGAGGCGATCCTGTTCGTCGTCGACGAGCCGCAGAGCCTGGTGAGCCTCGCCGCCGCCGTCGGAGCCCCGGTGGCCGTGGTCCGGCAGGCCGTCGAGGGGCTGGTCGCCGACTACGACGGCGAGGCCGGCGGCCCGCGCCGCGGCTTCGAGCTGCGCGAGATCGGCGGCGGGTGGCGCCTGTACGTGCGCGAGGAGCACGACGACCTGGTCGCCGAGTTCCTCGGCGCCCAGACCCCGTCGCGGCTGTCGCAGGCGGCGCTGGAGACCCTCGCCGTCATCGCCTACAAGCAGCCGGTGACCCGCGGGCAGGTCGCCTCCATCCGTGCCGTCAACGTCGACTCGGTCGTGCGCACCCTCGTCGCCCGGGGCCTGATCACCGAGGTGGGGCAGGACGCCGAGACCGGCGCCATCCTCTACGGCACCACCGACGCGCTCCTGACCCACCTCGGCATCAACGCGATCGACGAGCTGCCGCACATCTCGCCGCTGCTCGACGACGGCCAAGGCGGCTTCGACGAGGAGCTCGTGCGATGACGGACGCCGAGGGCGTACGGCTGCAGAAGGTGCTCGCGAACGCCGGTGTCGCCTCCCGCCGTGTCGCGGAGGACATGATCGTCGCCGGCCGGGTGCGCGTGAACGGCACGGTCGTCACTGAGCTCGGCAGCCGCATCCGCCCGGACCGCGACCTTGTCGACGTCGACGGCACCGCCGTGCAGCTGGACCAGACCAGGCGCTACGTCATGCTCAACAAGCCCACCGGCGTGGTCAGCACCATGAAGGACGAGCGCGGCCGGCCCGACCTGCGCCGCTATACGCAGGAGTGGACCGAGCGCCTGTACAACGTCGGGCGGCTGGACGCCGACACCAGCGGTCTGCTCGTGCTCACCAACGACGGCGAGCTCGCCCACGTGCTGGCGCATCCCTCGTTCGGCGTGACCAAGGTCTACATCGCGCGGGTCGAGGGCCGCCTCACCCCGCAGACCATCGCGCGGCTCGCGAGGGGCGTCGACCTCGACGACGGCCCGATCGCGGCCGACAGGGCGCGGCTGCTCGACGCCTCGACCGGGTCCAGCCTGGTCGAGCTGACCCTCCACTCGGGACGCAACCGCATCGTGCGCCGCATGCTGGCGGAGGTCGGCCATCCCGTCACGGAGCTCGTGCGCCGCCGGTTCGGGCCGCTGCACCTGGGGACGCTCCCGGCCGGTCGGGCGCGTGAGTTGACTACAGTGGAGGTCGGTGCGCTGTTGACCCTCGCGCGCCGGGGAGCGGAACCGCCGCCCGCAGGCCAGGAGATCCAGTGAGCCACTCGACGATCACGCATGAGCGCGCTGCCCGCACCTCGGGCACGGTGCGGATCGTCGGTGCGGGTCTGTTGGGGGCGAGCATCGGGCACGCGCTCACCGCGCTGGGCGTCGACGTCGCGCTCACCGACACCTCGCCCGCCCAGCTGCGCCTCGCCGTCGACTACGGCGCCGGACGTGCCGCGCAGGGCGGCGACGCGCCCTCGCTCATCGTGGTCGCCGTGCCCCCCGACGTCGTCGCCGACGTGGTCGAACGCGAGCTCGCCGACTTCCCCGACGCGGTCGTGACGGATGTCGCCAGCGTCAAGCTCGCGCCCTACCTCGCCCTGCGCGAGCGCGGCGCCGACCTGCGCCGCTACATCGGCTCGCACCCGCTCGCCGGCCGGGAGCGGGGCGGCGCGATCGCCGCCCGCGCCGATCTGTTCGTGGGGCGCCCGTGGGTCGTCTGCCGGGACGGGGAGACCAGTCCCGCCGACCTCGCCCGCGTCGAGGGCCTCGCGCTCGACCTCGGCGCCACGCTCGTCGAGATGGATCCGGGGGAGCACGACCGCTCGGTCGCCCTCGTCTCGCACGTGCCGCAGCTGGTCTCCAGCCTGCTGGCCGGCCGTCTCCTCGCCGCGCCCGAGAACGCGCTGGGGCTCGCCGGCCAGGGCGTGCGCGACACCACCCGCATCGCGGCATCCGCCCCCGAGCTGTGGGTGCAGATCCTCGGCGCCAACGCGGCGCCCGTCGTCGACGTGCTCGACGTGCTCGCCGCCGATCTCGCCGACGTCGCCGACGCGCTGCGCGACCCCGATGCGCCGGGATCCCGCCGGGCGATCGCCGACACGATCCGCCGCGGCAATCAGGGCGTCGAGCGTCTGCCAGGCAAGCACGGCCAGAACCGCCGGTTCGAGCAGATCGTCGTGCTCGTCGACGATGCGCCGGGACAGCTCGGACGCCTGTTCGGCGAACTGGGCGAGCTCGGCGTCAACGTCGAGGACCTGCGCCTGGAGCATTCGCCCGGCGCCCAGTTCGGCCTCGCCGAGATCAGCGTGGTCCCCGCCGCGGCCGAGCCCGCGATCGACGGTCTGACCGCACGGGGCTGGAAGATTGCGAGCACCAATGACTGAACCCCTGTTCCGGGCCCCGGCCGCGCCCCTGGTCGTCGCGATCGACGGTCCCGCCGGCAGCGGCAAGTCCTCCGTGTCGAAGGAGGTCGCCCGTCGCCGCGGCTACGGCTACCTCGACACCGGCGCCGTCTACCGGGCCCTGGCCTGGCATGCGCTCGCCCACGGCGCCGACACCTCCGATGCGAGCGCCGTCGTCGACGCGCTCGGCGATTTCGACGTCCGCATCTCGCTCGACCCCGACGACTTCTGGGTGCACGTGGGCGACCACGACGTCACCGACGCCATCCGTGGGCCGGGTGTGACCGACGCGGTGTCGGGGGTTGCCCGTGTCCCGGTGGTGCGGCATACCGTGAACGGCATGTTTCGGCGCGTGACCGCCGCGTCGGGCCGGCGCGGCGTGGTCGTCGAGGGCCGCGACATCACGACGGTCGTCTTCCCCGAGGCGCCGGTGCGGGTGCTGCTGACGGCATCCGAGTCGGTGCGGGCCGCCCGGCGGCACGGCGAGACGGCGGGGCAGGACGCCGCGGCCGTCGCCGCGTCGATCGCGCGCCGGGACGCCGCCGACGCGACCGTGTCCGAGTTCCTGACCGGTGCGGAGGGCGTCACGGTCGTCGACTCGACCGACCTGGACTTCGAGGGCGCGGTGGACGCCGTGCTCGCGACCATTGCGAAGGAGATGCCCCATGGGCGCTGACGACGACTACGAGGGCGGTCCCGACCAGCTCGCCGAGAGGCTCGCCGAACTCGACGAGACGCTCGCCGAGCAGAGGGCTCAGGCGCTGCGCGCCTCGCTGGCCGACTACGAGCTCGACCAGGAAGACGCGGAGCTGCTCGCGGGGCTCGCCGGCCAGGACGACGGCATCGAGTACCTGCCGGCGCTGCCGGTCGTCGCGATCGTCGGGCGACCGAACGTGGGCAAGTCGGCGCTGGTGAACCGGATCCTCGGCCGTCGCGAGGCCGTCGTCGAGGACACGCCCGGGGTCACGCGCGACCGGGTGACCTACAAGGCCGAGTGGATGGATCGCCGGTTCTCGCTCGTCGACACCGGCGGCTGGGAGCCCGACGCCCGCGGCATCGACCGATCGGTCGCCGCGCAGGCCGAGATCGCCATCGACCTCGCCGACGTCGTGCTGTTCGTCGTCGACGCGATGGTCGGCGCCACCTCGACCGACGAGCAGGTCGTGCGGCTGCTGCGCCGCAGCGGCAAGCCCGTGCTGCTGGTGGCGAACAAGATCGACGACGCCCGGGCGGAGCCGGAGGCGGCGGCGCTGTGGAACCTGGGACTGGGGGAGCCGCATCCGGTCTCCGCCATCCACGGCCGCGGTGTCGCGGACCTGCTCGACGAGGTCATGACGGTGCTGCCGAAGGTCTCGGCTGTCGCCGCGCACGAGATCGGCGGTCCGCGCCGGGTGGCGATCCTGGGACGGCCGAACGTGGGCAAGTCGTCGCTGCTGAACAAGGCGGCCGGACAGGAGCGCGTGGTCGTCAATGAGCTGGCCGGCACCACCCGCGATCCGGTGGACGAGATCGTGGAGCTCGGCGGCAAGCTCTGGCGGCTGGTCGACACGGCCGGCATCCGCCGCCGGGTGCACCTGCAGCAGGGCGCCGACTTCTACGCGTCGCTGCGCACCTCCGCCGCGCTGGAGAAGGCCGAGGTCGCCGTCGTCGTGCTCGACGTGTCGCAGCCGTTGAGCGAGCAGGACGTGCGCATCATCGACATGGTGCTCGAGTCGGGTCGCGCGCTCGTGCTGGCGTTCAACAAGTGGGACCGCCTGAACGACGACGACATGGATGGCATCGACCGTCGCCGGTACCTGGAGCGCGAGATCGAGCAGGACCTCGCGCACGTCGCCTGGGCGCCGCGGGTGAACATCTCGGCGCGCACCGGCCGGCACCTGGACAAGCTCGTGCCCGCGCTGGAGACGGCGCTTCGGTCGTGGGACCAGCGCATCCCCACTGGCAAGTTCAACGCCTTCCTGGCCGAGCTGACGGCCGCGCACCCGCACCCGGTGCGCGGGGGCAAGCAGCCCCGCATCCTGTTCGGCACGCAGGCCGGCACGCGACCGCCGACCTTCGTGCTGTTCACGACGGGCTTCCTCGACCCCGGCTACCGGCGGTTCATCCAGCGCCGCCTGCGCGAGCTTTACGGCTTCGAGGGCACGCCCATCGTCACCAACATGCGGGTGCGCGAGCGCCGGCAGCGCTGAGCCCCCGCGCCCCTGCCCCGCGTCGCCCGGCTTCCTCCGTTCATCTCCGTCGGAATGCACGCTCGGAGAACCTTCATGCGCATTTTGACGGAGATGAACGGGGACGGACGGCGGCGGGGCCGGGTGTGACAGGCTGAGGGGATGACGATCCAGCCCCCCGAGCCCGGCAAGCCGCAGGGGTCGCGCAACCCGGGCGACGCGTGGGTCGTCGCCCCCGACGGTACGCGCTACTGGGGCCGGTTCGGTGCGGCGGGACTGCTGGCCTTCGATCCCGGGCGCGGCATCCTGCTGCAGCACCGCGTGGACTGGAGCCACTTCGGCGGCACCTGGGCGCTGCCCGGCGGGGCGCTGCACGAGGACGAGTCGCGCGTGGGCGGGGCGCTGCGCGAGGCGGCGGAGGAGGCGGGGGTGCCCGCGGACGCGGTGCGACCCCGGCTGGTGAGCGTGCTCGACCTGGGCTATTGGGCATACTCGACGGTCGTGGCCGATGTCACGACGCCGTTCGAGCCGGTCATCAGCGACCCGGAGAGCGTGGAGCTGTCATGGGTCGCGGTCGACGCGGTCGCGTCCTATCCGCTGCATCCCGCGTTCGCGGAGGCCTGGGACCGCCTGCGGGCGCTGTTGCCGGTCAGACCTGCGGTGATCGTGGACGCCGCCAACGTCGTCGGCGCCGTGCCCGACGGCTGGTGGCGCGACCGCGCCGGGGCGGCGTCCCGGCTGCTCGAGAGGCTCGTGGGCTGGGGCGGTGTGCCCGGGACGGACCTCGGCCTGGCCGAGCGCATCTGGTTCCCTCGGGTCGTCGCGGTGCTGGAGGGCGAGGCGAAGGATGCTGCGGCCCCCGCGTCCGGACGGCTCGAGGTCGTGCGGGCCCACGGCGCCGGGGACGAGGAGATCGTCGCGCAGGCCGCGCGTGCCGTGGGGACGGGGCAGACCGTCGTAGTGGTCACGAGCGATCGCGGGCTGTCCGAGCGGGTGACGGGCCTCGGCGCGTCGGTGCGCGGCGCCCGCTGGCTGCTCGATCGGCTGGGCTGAGCGCAGGTACCGCCGCGGATCGTCTCAGATCCACAGCAGCGGGATCGTCGCGGCGGTCGCGCCGGCTAGTGCCCGGTTGACGGCAGACAGGGCTCGAGGCGTCGAGAGCCACCGGCGCAGGCCGGCCCCGAAGGCGGCCCATACGCCGCAGGCCGGGATCTGCACCGCGGCGAAGATCGCCATCGCCGCGAGCGTCGAGGTCGTGTACCCCGTCCCCGGTGTGAGGAACCCGGACGCCAGCCCCAGCGTCATCGCCCAGGCCTTGGGGTTGACGAACTGGAACGCGGCCGAGCGCCAGACGCTGAGAGGCCTCGCGATCACGGCATCCGCGATACCACTCGTGCGGAGCAGGTGCCACGCGAGCCAGAGGAGATACGCGCTGCCGCCGATCTTGAGCAGCAGCTGCAACCACGGCGCCGCGGTGAGGACGGTGGCCAGACCCGACGCCGTCACGGCGATCATGACGGAGACGCCGATCACGATTCCCAGCAGTTGAGGCAGCGATCGGCGCAACCCGAATCGCACGCCAGACGAGGCGAGCAGCACATTGTTCGGTCCCGGGGTGATCGACATCACGAGTGCGAAGACGGCGACCGAGGCGCCCCACGCGATCATCGACTCAGGTGGGGCTCGCGCGTGTCGTAGCAGGGGTCGGTGCGAACCGAGAGGCGGTCGCCGCCGATCAACGCGACGATCGTGGCGACGGCTCCGGTGACGACGAGAAGTGCCGCGATCACGAGCCCGACGATGATGGTCATGCCACATCCCTCTCTTCTCCGGTCCGATATGGGGTAAACGGGTGTCCTGAAGAGAGCCAATCGAGGGAAATGATCGAAGACAAGAGTCCAATCATCGTATGCTGGACTCATGACGACATCCGGTGTCATGACAGCCCGTCAACTGGCCATGCTCCTGGGGGACTGGCGCGGCTCGGCACCCGCGTACCGTGCGCTCGCGGATCGGATCCGCCTGCTGGTGATCGACGGCAGGATCCTGCCCGGCACGCGGCTGCCGTCGGAGCGCGAGCTCGCCGAACGGCTCGACAGCAGCCGTACCACGATCGTCGCGGCCTACGGACGGATGAAGGAGGACGGCTACCTCCTGAGCCGGCGGGGATCGGGGAGCGTCGTCCGACTTCCGCCACGGGGCGTGACAGCGGACGCAGAGGCTCCGGAGCTCGTGAACTTCAGCATGGCCACGCCGCCCGCCGTCCCGGGACTCCCCGACTACGTCGCACGAGCCGTCGATCGTCTTCCCGCCGAGCTGTGGCGCTCCGGCGTCGACTACGTCGGGCTTCCGGCCCTGCGAGAGGCGATCTCTCGCAGATACACCGAGCGCGGACTGCCGACCGACCCGGATCAGATCGTGGTCACCAACGGTGCGCAGCACGCGATCGGCGTCGTCGCGCGAGCGCTCCTCGCGCCCGGGGATCGTGTCCTGACCGAGACGCCGACCTACCCGCATGCGGTCGAGGCGCTGCGTGCGACGGGTGCGCGGATGGTGGGGACGGTCGTCACCGGCGACGGCTGGGATCAGGACCAGCTCGTCGACACGCTCGAGCGGGTCCGTCCGGGTCTGGCCTACCTGATCCCTGATTTCCACAACCCGACCGGCCAGTCGATGCCGGCGGACCTTCGGCGTAGGGTCGCCGCCGCCGCCGCACGCGCCGGGACCGTGCTCGTCGCCGACGAGACGACCGCGGAGCTGAACATCGATCGTGGATGGGCTGCAGCATCCCTCGCCGGCTATGCGACCACGCAGGACGAGCGCGAGGCGGTGATCCTGCTCGGGTCCACGGGCAAGACGGTGTGGGGCGGGCTCCGGCTGGGGTGGATAAGGGCGGAGGCCCGTCATCTGAGTCGCATCATCGCGACCCGCCCGTCCATGGACCTGGGCGTGCCGGTGCTGGAGCAGCTCATCGCGACGGAGGCGATCGCGGACATGTCCGTCATCCTGCGTCACCGCACCGGACGCCTGCGCGAGGGACGGGATCTGCTGGGACGCCTGCTCGCCGAGCGGCTGCCCGAGTGGCGGGTCCCGCCGGTCGACGGCGGTCTGTCGTTCTGGGTGCATCTGGGCGCGCCGGTCAGCTCCGCGCTCGCGCTCGCCTCACGCGCGCGCCGGCTGCGGATCAGCGCGGGGCCGGTCTTCAGCAGCGACGGCTCGCTGGAGCGCTACATCCGGGTTCCGTTCACGGCCCCGCCGTCCGAGCTCGAGGCGGGGGTCGAGGCGCTCGCCGCGGCGTGGGGTTCGCTCGGGAGCTTCGCCGGCTCGCGGGGGTCGGAGCTCACTGAGGTCGCCTGATCTCTCGGGCAGGCCTCAATCCCGTCCGCGGAAGCGGTCGATCTCGCGGCGCTCGCGCTTGGTCGGTCGCCCGGCGCCGCGCTCGCGCACCGCGACCTTCGCGACCGGCTCACGGGGCGGCGTCCGGTCCTCGAACGCCGGCGCGGCCGCCTGTGCGCCGACGCGCTTGGCCAGCAGCTGCCGGGCGATCAGGATGCGGTCGAACCCGTCGATGCGCACCCGCAGCTCGTCGCCGACGCGCACCGGTTGAGCAGCCTTCGCGCGCTCGCCGTTGACGCGCACATGCCCCGCTCGGCATGCATCGGTCGCCGCCGACCGCGTCTTGAACACCCGGATCGCCCACAGCCAGGCGTCCACGCGTACCGTCCCGGTCACCGGCGCCCCCTCCCGTGCACGAGCGCCATCACCGTGCCGACGGCGAGCAGGCCCTGCCCCGCGCAATAGGCGAGCATGACGACCGGAGCCGCCCAGCCCGGTGTCGTGTCGGGGGCGAAGAGGAGGAACGCGAGGATGACATCGGAGCACAGGAAGATCGCGCCCCCGGTCGCGCTCGCCGGGGTGTCGCGGGCGGCGGATGCGGCGACGCTCACCCCCTCACGGTATCGCTTCCGAGCACGGATGCGACCGTGGACACCGCAGCCCCCGTTCGCCGCCGCCGCGTCGAACGGCTAAGATGGGGGAGTTGCCCGCTCGCGGGCGGTTTCGGGATGTGGCGCAGCTTGGTAGCGCACCTGACTGGGGGTTAAGTGGGTCGCCCTTCTCAGTGCCACGGATACAACTAAATATTCACATCGCGGGATGTGGCGCAGCTTGGTAGCGCACCTGACTGGGGGTCAGGGGGTCGCAGGTTCAAATCCTGTCATCCCGACGGAAAAGCCCTGGTGAGAGGCAACT
>JASGDW010000195.1:0-6878 GCA_047606965.1 Microbacterium sp. | reverse complement strand
GTCGGTCCACGCGATCGCGTCCAGCGGCAGGCGCAGGCCCACCGGGCTCGTGCCGGGGCCGAGCACGAGCCGGCCGCGGCGGAACCTCCACGCCGGGCTCGTCCACTCCCCCTCGGTGGTGATCGGCAGCACCCAGCCGGCGGGCTCGTCGACGTCGCGGTCGAGCGCCGCGACATCCGGCTGCTCGGTCTGCGGACGCGGGCCGGCGGGCTTGCGCAGCTCGGCGACGAAGGCCGCCAGCGGATCCTCGAACGCGGGCAGCAGCTGCGAGGCGGGCAGGCCGAGCAGACGGGTGACCTCCCGTCCCAGCGCCTCGGCGCGAGCGGGGCCGTCGGCATCCCGGGTCTGCGACCACGGATCGGCGAACAGGCCGGCGTCGTGCCACAGCGGCGTGCCGTCGCTCAGCCACTGCAGGGCGATGTTCCAGCGCGGCAGCGGTTCGCCGGGGTACCACTTGCCCTGCCCGCGATGGACGATGCCGCCGCGGGCATACGTCTCCCGCAGCCGTTCGGCGAGCACGTTCGCGAGCTCGCGCTTGTGCGGCCCGTCGGCGTCCGTGTTCCACTCCGGGCTCGTGCTGTCGTCGAGCGAGACGAAGGTAGGCTCGCCGCCCATCGTCAGCCGCACGTCGCCGCGACGCAGACGTTCGTCGACCTGCTCGCCGACGGCGTCGATGCGCCTCCACTGCTCATCCGTGAGCGGCTTGGTGGTGCGCGGATCCTCGTGGACGCGCCGCACCTCGTTGACGAAGTCGAACCGCACCTCGACCGGCTCGGTGACGCCCTCGATCGGAGCGGCCGAGGAGGGATGCGGCGTCGCGGACAGGGGGATGTGCCCCTCGCCCGCGAACAGGGCGCTGGTCGGGTCCATGCCGATCCATCCCGCACCGGGAATATAGACCTCGCACCAGGCGTGCAGGTCGGTGAAATCGGCCTCCGGACCGCTCGGCCCGTCGAGGGACTCCTGGTCCGCGGTCAGCTGCACGAGGTAGCCGGAGACGAAGCGGGCCGCGAGCCCGTACTGGCGCAGCAGGCTCACCAGCAGCCAGGCGCTGTCGCGGCAGGAGCCGATCGCGCGCTCGAGGGTCTGGTCCGGGGTCTGCACGCCGGGCTCCATGCGCACGCTGTAGGCGACGTCGCGGTTGACCGCGGCGTTGAGACCGGCGAGGAAGGTGACGGTCGGCACGCCGTCCGCCGGCGGCTCCGGCAACTCGCGACGCCACTGCGCGGCACGATCGCTGCCCTCGACCGGGCGCAGGTACGGCGCGAGATCGGCCGCCAGCGCCGGGGCGTAGTCGAACGGGAACCGCTCGGCGTACTCCTCGATGAAGAAGTCGAAGGGGTTGATGACCATCATGTCGGCGACGAGTCCGACGGTGATGCGCAGGTGGTCGATCTTCTCCGGGAACACGAGCCGCGCGACCCAGTTCCCGAAGGGGTCCTGCTGCCAATTGACGAAGTGCTCCTTGGGGCTCACCTCGAGCGAGTACGCCTCGATGGGCGTGCGCGAATGCGGGGCGGGACGCAGGCGCACCAGGTGCGGGCCGACCGTGATGGGGCGGGCGAACTCGTAGGAGGTGTCGTGGCGCAACGCCACCTTGATCGACATGGGTACAGCATCGCCGAGATCTGTTGCGGCGTGGTTACGCGCCCCCTGCCCCTCTTCGGGTTCGTCTCCGTGAAGGTGCCGCCCGCGGAGAGCGGAGACGACGGGTCGACGGAGATGAACCGAGCGTGCTGCTCGCGGGGCTGAATGGGATGACCGGAGGCTCGCGGAACGGGTGCACAATGGTTCGGTGATCGAACCAACTGGGCCGGAGCACCTCGCCGAGGCCGTGCGCGCGCTCACGCGCGCGGCGCGCGTGCTCGAACGGGCGCTGCCCGGCATCAGCATGGCCGACTTCCGGATGCTGTCGGCCATCTCCGACGGCGTCGACCGCGCCTCCCGACTGGCCGCCATGCTGGCCCTCGGCAAGCCCGCGGTCAGCGCGACCGTCGAATCGCTCGTGCGACGGGGGCTGCTCGCGCGTCAGCTCCGGGAGGACGACCGCCGGGCCGTCGACCTCGCCCTCACCGACCGGGGCGAACACGTCCTGCACACCGCACGCACCGCGCTGGCGGAGGTCGTCGTCGACGTGGCCGCGCGCACCCCGGACGCTGGCGCGACCCTCGCCGCCCTCGCGGTCTTCGGCGAGGGGCTGCAGGCGCGGCACGAGGAGCGGTGGGCGCGGCACGCGGCACACGGAGACGCCTCGTGAGCGGCGAGCGGCGCGCCGAGGGCTGGCTGCGCCGTCTCGGCCGCTACCTCGCGCGCCACCGCCGGCACCTCGCCATCGCCCTCGTCGCCGCGGTGCTCGCCGCCGGCGTGCAGACCGCCACGCCGCTGGTCGCCCGCGGGATCATCGACGACGTGATCGTCGCGCAGAGCTCGCCGCTGTGGATCTGGATCGCGGCGCTGCTCCTGCTCGCCGTGTGCGGCTTCGTGTTCGGCCGGACGCGTCGTTACCAGGGCGGCCGTGTCGCACTGGACGTCCAGACCGACCTGCGCAACGAGATGCACGACCATCTGCAGGGCATGGACGCCGCCGCGCTGGAGACGATGCCGACCGGTCAGCTGGTGGCGCGCGCGAGCTCGGACACGGCCCTCGCGCAGGGGTTCCTCGCCTTCCTGCCGCTCGTGCTCGGCAACGTGCTGATGATGATGATGTCGATCGTCGCGATGTTCGTGCTCTCGCCGCTGCTGGGTCTGATCAGCCTCGTCATGGTCCCGGCGCTGATCTGGATCGCCTCCCTCATGCGCATCCGCACCTTCCCGGCCTCGTGGGACGCCCAGCAGAAGGAGGGCGAGGTCGCCGAGATCGTCGACGAGGACGTCAGCGGCGTCCGCGTGGTCAAGGCCTTCGGCCAGGAGCGTCGCGAGCTCGAGCGCCTCACGCGCGCATCGGTGCGGCTGTACGGCTCGCAGATGCGCAGCGTCCGCATCCAGTCGCGCTACCAGCCGCTGCTGGAGACGGTGCCCGTGCTCGGCCAGGTGGCCGTGCTCGCCCTCGGGGGCTGGCTCACGCTCACCGGCGCCATCACGCTGGGCACCTTCCTGGCGTTCTCGACCTACATCGCCGGGCTGATGGCACCCTCGCGCCAGATCGCGGGCGTGCTCACCATCGCCCAGCAGGCGCGGGCCGGCTTCGAGCGCATCTTCCAGCTGCTCGACCTCGTGCCCTCGATCGCCGACCGGCCGGACGCCGTCGACCTGCCGGAGCGTCCCGGCCGGATCGAGTTCCGCGACGTGACCTTCGGCTACGGCGACGGGTCTCCGGTCCTCGACGGCCTGACCCTGACGGTGAGGCCCGGCGAGCGCGTCGCCCTGGTCGGCGCGAGCGGCAGCGGCAAGTCGACCGTCGGCAAGCTCCTCGTGCGCTCCTACGACCCGGATGCCGGCGCGGTCACGATCGACGGCATCGACGTGCGCGACGTACGGCTGCGATCGCTGCGCGCCACGATCGGCATGGCGTTCGAGGAGGCGTTCCTGTTCAGCGAGTCGGTGCGCGACAACATCGCCTACGGCGCCCCCGACGCCACCGACGAGCAGATCGAGGCCGCCGCCCGCGCCGCCGAGGCCCACGATTTCATCACGGCGCTCCCCCACGGCTACGACACGATCGTCGGCGAGCGGGGCCTCAGCCTCTCGGGCGGCCAGCGGCAGCGCGTCGCGCTCGCCCGCGCGATCCTGCGGGATCCGGCGATCCTGGTGCTCGACGACGCCACCAGCGCCGTCGACGCCCGAACCGAGCAGTCGATCCACGACGCGCTGCGCCACGTCATGGAGGGCCGCACGGTGATCCTCGTCGCCCACCGGCGCTCGACCCTGCATCTGGCCGACCGCATCGTCGTGCTGGCGGACGGCCGTGTCGCCGACCAGGGCACGCACGACGAGCTCGTCGAACGCAGCGACGTCTACCGGGCGCTGTTCCGGGCCACGGGCGCCGCCCGCCACGGCGATGTCGATGCGCTGGCACCGGCCGCCGAGGCCCGTGTGGAGATGGCCTCGATCGCGGGCAGCCGGCAGGTGCGCGTGCTCGCCTCGCGGGCGCCGAGCATCGGCACAGGGCTGGGCGGGGCCGGCCGCAGCATCCGCGGCAGCCTGGCCCCCACGCCCGAGCTCATGGCCCGCGTCGCGAGACTGCCCCCGCCGAAGGACCGCCCGCGCATCGACCTCGAGCACGAGAGCCGCCACCGGCGCGAGTTCTCGCTGCGCACGCTGCTGCGCGAGTTCCGCACACCCCTGCTGATCGGGCTGGTCTTCGTCGTGCTCGACGCGGTCGCCGGGCTGATCGGACCGGCGGTGATGAAGGTCGGCATCGACCAGGGCGTCACGACAGGCGCCGCCGGCGTCCTGTTCGCCGCATCCGCGTTCTACCTGGCCATCACGGTGCTCGACCTGTTCGTCCGCATCGCCGCCTCGTTCGCGACCGGCCGGGTGGCCCAGCGGGTCATGCTGTCGCTGCGCATCCGGATCTTCGCGCAGCTGCAGCGACTCTCGCTCGACTACTACGAGCGCGAGATGGCGGGCAGGATCATGACGCGGATGACCACCGACGTCGACCAGTTCGCCGGCCTGCTGGAGAACGGCCTGCTGGGGGCGCTGGTCGCGTTCGTCACCTTCGTCGGCGTCGGTGTCGCCCTGGTCGTCGTCGATCTGCCGCTGGGTCTGGCCGTGCTGACGGTCATCGTGCCGCTCACGATCGCGACAGCGATCTTCCGCGCCCGGTCCCGGGTGCTGTACGACCTGTCGCGCGATCGCATCGCGGTCGTGAACGCGTCCTTCCAGGAGAGCCTGTCGGGGGTGCGGGAGTCGCAGGCGTTCACCCACGAGCCGGCCACGATGTCACGCTTCCGTTCCCAGGGGGCCTCGTATCTCGAGTCGCGCGTCGGCGCGCAACGGCTCGTGGCGACGTACTTCCCCTTCGTGCAGTTCCTCTCGGCGGTCGCCGATGCGATCGCGCTGTGCCTGGGCGCCGTGCTGATCTCGCAGGGGAGGCTGAGCGCGGGGGCGCTGATCGCGTTCCTGCTGTACATCGACATGTTCTTCTCGCCGATCCAGCAGCTGTCGCAGGTGTTCGACGCGTGGCAGCAGACCCGCGTGTCGATGGCCCGGATCTCGGAGCTGATGCGGCTGGAGACCCTGACCCCGCAGGCCGCCGTCCCGGTGGCGGTCGACGCCCTCACGGGGCGGATGGACGTCGAGGACGTGCACTTCGCGTATCCGGCGGCGCCGGTGTCGACCGAGCGACGGGGGCCGGCGGATCGCCGCGGACCGGACGCGGAGGCGCAGGCGCCCCGCGTCGCCGAGGCGCTGTCGGGGGTGCGGCTCGAGGTCCGCCCGGGCGAGACCGTCGCGCTGGTCGGCGAGACCGGGGCGGGCAAATCCACCGTGATGAAGCTCATCGCCCGGTTCTACGACCCGGATGCCGGCGCAGTGCTGGCCGACGGGGTCGATCTGCGCGCGCTGGACCTCGGCGGCTTCCGCGCGGCGCTCGGCTACGTGCCGCAGGAGTCGTTCCTGTTCACGGGGACGATCGCGCAGAACATCGCCTACGGCCGGCCGGACGCCGCCGCGGAGGACGTCCGGCGCGCGGCGCGCGCGGTGGGCGCGGACGGGATGATCCGGGCGCTTCGGCACGGCTACGACACCGAGATCGCCGAGCGCGGCGCCTCCCTGTCGGCCGGTCAGCGTCAGCTCATCGCGCTCGCGCGCGCCGAGCTCGTCGAGCCCGCGATCCTGCTGCTGGACGAGGCCACCTCGAACCTCGACCTGGCGAGCGAGGCGCAGGTGACCGATGCCATGCACCGGCTCTCGCGCGAGCGCACCACGGTGCTGATCGCGCACCGGCTGCAGACCGCGATGGGCGCGGACCGCATCATCATGCTCGACCGGGGGCGCGTCGCCGAGGTCGGCTCGCACGCCGAGCTGCTCGCGCAGGACGGCGCGTACGCCCGGATGTGGCGGGCATACGAGGTCGCGACGGCCTGACCGCCCTTGCGTGCCCCTTGCCCCCGCCCCGCCCGCCCGTTCGTCTCCGTGGAAGTGCACGCGAAAGGCGGCTCGGGGACGCCGTGCCCTCGACCGAGGCGGGCGGGCCCGAACGGGCCCACATCCTGATGTTCTCCTATGCGTCGACGATGGATCACGAAAAGGTCACGGAAACGACTTCCCGTCCGTTATCTCGCCGTTATACAGTTTCTGCACGGTGATCGTTTTGCTGTGGCGGTCACCGACATGTGATTGCAGGACACTCTTGGTGCAAGGGACATAGGGCCGGTCGGAAGCCTCTCCGACCGGCCCTTCCCGTGGGCGGATCCGGCGCCGTATGGCGGATTGTCGCGGCCGACTGGCGTACCCGGCCGCCGGCCGCCTACCGTCGTCGTGTGCCCCCCACGATCCCCGACGCACTGTCGGTCCCATCGTTCGCCGCGTACCTCGGCCACCTGCGCGCCGAGCAGATCCTGCGCGCGCTCTCCGCGCGCACGAACCGCACGCTGGCCGCGTCCCGCGTGCGCGTCGTGGGCGACGGCCCCCTCGCCGAGGCCCTGTGGACCGCGCTCGGCCGCCTGGGCGCGCACGTGACCGCCGTCAGCGACGACCCCCGCACCGCCCTGCGGGCGAGGCTGCGCGGCCTGCCCACGCTGACGGGCGCGACCGGGGCTGACGAGGCGGACCACGTGATCGTCACCGGCGAGGGCCACGGCCCGCTGGATCCCGCCACGCTGCGCGGCACCGTGATCGACGCCTCGTTCGACGGGACGGGTCTGCGACCGGTGGACCCCGCCCGCGCCGCCCGACCCGGCGTGCACCCGGCCGGGGCGGCATGGGTCGTCGAG
>JASGDW010000194.1:0-4133 GCA_047606965.1 Microbacterium sp. | reverse complement strand
GACATCACCCGCAAGCGCAAGCTCCTGGAGAAGCAGAAGGAGGGCAAGAAGCGGATGAAGATGGTCGGCCGCGTCGAGGTGCCCCAGGAGGCGTTCATCGCCGCGCTGAGCGGCGACGTCGAGGCGAAGGATCGCAGGTAGCCCCGGGAAGAGGCGCCGCCGAGCCCGTCCCGCCTCTTGCTCTTGACCGGCGAGACTACTCGCGTAAAAGTAGTCGCGTGTCGTCCATCCGTCTCTACGTGCTGAGCTCGCTCGCCGAGCGCGGCCCGCTGCACGGGCATGCCCTCCGGGCGCTGGCCGAGCAGGAGCACGTGGACGAGTGGGCCGACGTGACGACGGGTGCGCTGTACGGCGCGCTCAAGCGCATGCTCGCCGAGGGGCTCGTCGAGATCGAGCGCACCGAGCGCGCCGGCAACTATCCCGAGCGGCAGGTGTACCGGATCACCGAGGCGGGCGTCGTGGCGATGACCGCCATCCGCGAGGAGATCTTCCGGCGGGTGCGGCTCGCGAAGGACCCGTTCGACCTCGCCCTCTCGCGTCTGGACCCCGACCGGGTCGACGGCCTCGCCGACGGCCTGCGGGCGCGACGCGACGCGCTGCAGCGCGAGCTCGACGAGCACCGTGAGCGCATCGAGCGCATCGGGCAGGCCTATCTGTGGCGGGCCGAGCAGCTGGTCTGGGAGCACCTGATCCGTCGCCTCGAGACCGAGGTGAGCTGGCATGACGAGCTGCTGTCGCAGGTCGATGACATCATCGTCGACGAACGAGAGCGCCGGCGCAGGAAGGGCGACAAGGCATGACCGACACCGCATCGCACGACGACGCACCGAGCCATGTCCACGCGCCGCGGCCGTGGACCGCGCCGGAGGGGGTGACGCCGCGACGCGCATGGGCCGCCCTCGCCGTCGTGCTCATCGGCGCGTTCATGGCGCTACTGGACACCACGATCGTGAACGTCGCGCTGCCGACCATCCGCGACTCGATCGACGCCGACGAGGCGACCCTCGCCTGGATCGTGTCGGGCTACGCGCTCGCCTTCGGCCTGCTGCTCATCCCGGCCGGACGCATCGGCGACCGCTACGGCCACAAGTGGGTCTTCGTCACGGGGCTGGTCGTCTTCACCGGCGGGAGCCTGTGGGCGGGTCTCGCCGGCGACAGCGCACAGCTGATCGTCGCCCGCGTCGTGCAGGGCCTCGGGGGCGGCATCTTCTTCCCCGCGGTGACCGCGTTCATCCAGCTGCTGTTCCCGCCCCGGCGGCGCGGGGCGGCGTTCGCCGTCATGGGCGCGGTCATCGGCGTGTCCACGGCGCTCGGCCCGATCGTGGGCGGCCTGCTCATCCAGGCGCTCGGCGAGGAGACCGGATGGCGCTGGATCTTCGCCGTCAACATCCCCATCGGCGTGGTCGGCGTCCTCGTCGCGATCCTCGTGATCCCCGCGGTGTCGGCGGGGGAGAGGACCGCGGCGGACATCGCGGGCCTGCTGCTGCTGGCCGCGGGCCTGACCGCGATCCTCGTGCCGCTCATCCAGGGGCAGGACGAGGGCTGGCCGGCCTGGACGTTCGTCTCGCTCGCGGGCGGGGTCGTGCTGCTTCTCGCCTTCTGGTTCTGGGAGTCGCGCCTCGCGCGCCGCGGCATCAACCCGCTCGTCCCGCCCCACCTGTTCTCACATCCGCAGTTCACCGGAGGCACACTGCTCGCGATGGTGTACTTCGCGGCGTTCACGTCGATCTTCTTCGTCATCGCGCTGCTGTGGCAGACCGGGCTGCAGCGCTCGGCGCTCGAGTCCGGGGTCGTGACGATCCCGTTCGCGATCGCGAACATCGTCGGCGCCGCGCAGTCCGACCGGATCGCGCGGCGGCTCGGACGCGGCGTGCTGCTGCTGGGCACCGCGTTCGTCGCGATCGGCATCGCGGGCGTGTGGCTCGTGCTGCTCCTGGCGCCGGCGGCCGACCTGAACGGCTGGCTGCTGCTGGCGCCGCTCGCCGTCGCGGGTCTGGGCAACGGCCTGTTCATCGCGCCCAACGCGCGGTTCATCGTCGCGACCGTCGATCCCGCGGAGGCGGGCGCGGCGTCGGGGGTGATCGGCACCGTCCAGCGCATCGGCGCCGCGATCGGCATCGCGATCGTCTCGAGCGTGTTCTTCGCCGCCGCGGACCTCGGCGCACTGGGAGACGACATCGCGGCCGGACTGCGCAGCGGGCTGTACGCGGACCAGAGCGCGGCGACGGCCGCGGTGCTCGCCGCCCACGTCGTCCCCGCGGCGACCGGTGCGCTCGCGCTCAGCGCCGTGTTCGCGGTGGTCGCGTTCGCGTTCGTCTGGGCCCTGCCCAAGCGGGTCAGCCTGCAGTGACTCCTGACGCGCAGGAGTCTGCCAGACCGGGCACGGGCGGGCTCGGTACGCTGGAGACCATGCGCCGCGGGAGTTTCAGGGACGAGACCGTCGACTACGCCGCCGTCGGTGCCACCCAGGCGTCGGATCTCATGCAGTATCCCCCGGAGCGCAGCATCCCCTCGCACGAGTCGTGGCGGATCGGCAGCGGCGAGGAGCGCTTCCGCGCCGCCGGCGAGGCCCTGCTCTCCTGGCACGCGCAGCGCGACGCCGGCTTGCAGATCAGCGACCTGCGCCCGGCGTCCGGCCCCGCCTACACGGGCGTGAGCTTCGACGAGCAGGGGCAGCCGGTCGCGCCGACCCGGTTCGAGGCCGATCAGCGCTTCGACGAGGACGGCACCCCCTACGTCGGCGCTGGCATGACCCTGCGCCTGCACGGCCGGGTCGGCTCCCACAGCGCGGACGCCGAGGTCCGCGTGATCTTCGTCGTCGAGGAGAGGCGGCGCATCGGGTTCGCGCTCGGCACGGTCGGCGACAGCGTCGTCAGCGGCGAGGAGTCGTTCATGCTCGACTGGTACGAGAACGACGAGGTCTGGTTCACCGTCCGCGCCTTCGACGCGCCGGTCGCGGTGCGGTACCGGATGCTGCCGCAGCTCGTGAGGCACCGCCGCCGGGAGCTGGCGCAGCGGTACCTGCGGGCCATCTCGCCCATGTACACCTGATGCCGCAGGCCCTGCCGATCGGCGACCCCGTCCCGGCCGACGGCTCCCTGCCCGTCGACCGGGTCGACGCGGCCACCGACTTCGGCGTCTACGTGCACGTGCCGTTCTGCCGGGTGCGCTGCGGCTACTGCGACTTCAACACCTATACCGCCGACCAGCTGCGCGGCGTGCGACGCGACGACTACCCGGTGTCCGTCGCCGCCGAGATCCGGCTCGCCCGCGACGTGCTGAGCGGGCTCGGCCCGCTCCGTCCGGCGCGGACGGTGTTCTTCGGCGGGGGCACCCCGACGCTGCTGCCCGGCGACGCGCTCGTCGCGATGCTGGGCGACGTGCGCGACGCTTTCGGCCTCGCGCCCGGCGCGGAGGTCACAGTCGAGGCCAATCCCGACACCGTCACCGAGGCGCTCGCCGGGCGGCTCGCGGAGGCGGGCGTCACGCGTCTGTCGATCGGGATGCAGTCGGCCGTGCCCGAGGTGCTCGCCACCCTCGACCGCACCCACGACCCGGCCGGCGTCGCGGCGGCGGTGCGGGCCGCCCGCAACGCCGGCCTCGACGTCAGCCTCGACCTCATCTACGGCGCCCCGGGCGAGACGCTCGCCCAGTGGCGCACCTCGGTCGAGACCGCGCTGGCGCTCGGCGTCGATCACCTCTCGGCATACGCCCTGATCGTGGAGGAGGGCACGCCGCTGGCGCGCCGCATCCGCCGCGGCGAGCTGGAGCCGCCCTCCGACGACCTGCAGGCGGACATGTACGAGCTCGTCGACGACCTCGCGGAACAGGCCGGGCTCACGTGGTACGAAGTGTCGAACTGGGCGCGTGACCACGCGCACCGCTCCCGCCACAACCTCGCCTACTGGCGCGGAACCGACTGGTGGGGCTTCGGGCCGGGCGCGCACAGCCACGTGGCCGGGGTGCGGTGGTGGAACGTGAAGCATCCCGCGGCGTACGCGCAGCGGCTCGCGCTGGGCGCGTCGCCGGCGGCGGGGCGCGAGGTCCCGGATGCCGCGGCCGCCGAGCTGGAGCGCGTGCTGCTGGGCTCCCGCATCCGCGAGGGCCTCGCGATCCGCGACCTCGCGCCCGAG
>JASGDW010000193.1:0-5834 GCA_047606965.1 Microbacterium sp. | reverse complement strand
GGCGGAGTTGCTGCATGAGCGCGTCGCCGAGCGGGAACGGGGCGATGTGCGCGGACAGCAGCAGGCCGGGCAGCGCGACCGACGCGACGCGCAGAGCGGCCACCGCGGCGCTGGCGAGATCGTGCGATCCGACGACCCAGTTGCTCCATCCGGTGAGCAGGAACAGGATCGTGGCGGCGAGCAGCCGGAGCGCGGTGCCCGGCCAGCCGCTGTGGATCAGCGGGAGCGCCACGAGGGGGATCGCGATCGTCGCGATCGCGCCGGGCAGATCGGCGATGGCGAGCGCGGCGACACCGGGCACGAGGATGCCGGCGACGACGACCAGCTGGTTGAGGCGGTCGATCGGACGCTCCGGCGCCCCGCTGCGGCCGAAATCGAATGCGACGGTGCTCATGCCGCCTCCGCGGCGACGGCGACCTCGTCGTGGAGATCCGGGAGCAGCCGTCGGTCGTGCGTCGCGACCACGACGGCACGTCCGGTGTCGGCGAGGTGGCGGGTCGCGCCGGCGACGATGCTCCAGGACACACGGTCCTGACCGACGGTCGGCTCGTCCAGGAGCACGACCGGTGACTCCGAGACGATGGCGACGGCGACGGCGAGTCGTCGCTGTTCGCCCCCCGACAACGAGTGCGGGGAGCGTTCGGCGCTGTCGGGCAGTCCGAGAGATTCCAGCAGCGACCGTGCCCGTGCCTGGTCGCCCTGGCGGTAGCGGCCGATCAGGCGCCGGGTCACGAGCACTTCGTCGAGGACGTTGAGCGAGACGAAACCCCGTGTCGGATCCTGGCCGGCGAACGCGATGCGAGCGGCCGCGTCGCGGGAGGACCAGCGGCGCGGTTCACGCGATGCGCGTCCGGCGAGCTCGCGGCTCGCCGTCACCGTGCCGGTCGTGGGGCGCAGCCAACCGGCGAGCAGTCGCAGCAGCGTCGTCTTGCCGGCACCGCTCGGCCCGGTGATCGCGATTCCGGTCCCGGCCTGGGCGAGCGCGCGCGTCGGGCGCAGGCGCGGACCGTCGTCGCCCGAGTAACCGGCGGCGTCCGCGGTGAGCAGCGGAGTGCCTCGTGGGTGCGTGAGCGGCTCGCTCGCCCATTCCACGGCTCGCGGCTGCGGTGTCGAAGCGTGGGGGAGCCAGAGTTCGTCCGAGCTCAGATGCCGCAGAGCCGCGGTCGGCTCGCCGTCGTGGACGACATGCCCGCGGTCCAGCACCACGATGCGGTCGACATGCGGCCACCAGCCGGCGATGTCGTGGTCGGCGACGATCAGGGCGGCGCCGACGCGTTCCGCCGCGTCGAGGATCGCGGCCCGGACCGTGTCGGCGGCCGTCTGGTCGAGCATCGACAACGGCTCGTCCAGCAGCAGGGCCGACGGGCTCAGCCCGAGCAGGCCGGCCAGTCCCAGGCGCTGTCCCTGACCGCCGGACAGATGCGTCGATCGTCGCTCCAACGGGAGGGCGCCCAGCCGTACCCGGGCGAGCATGCGGTCCACCAGGGCGTGCAGCCCGGGGCCGGTGACGCCGATGTTCTCGGGTCCGAAGGCGACGTCGCGGCCGACGGTGCCGGCGACGACCTGCTCCGCCGGGTTCTGCAGCAACAGCGCGACGGAGCCCGGGCGCCGGTCGATCTCCATCTCGCCGGTCAGGTCGCCGGGGGCGTACTCCGTCAGCACGCCCGCCAGCGCGCGCAACAGCGTGGTCTTCCCCGATCCGCTTGCCCCGGCGATGAGGACGCGCTCACCGGCGTCGATCTTCAGATCGACGCCGGTGAGCGTCGGCGCCGCACCCCACGGAGTCCAGGTCAGGCCGCGGGTGCGGATTCCCCGCTGCTCGATCGCGGCCTCGGTCACGCGGTCGCGTCGGTGGCGGCACGCGGGGGCTGCGGTGTCGTGAAACGCTCCCGACCCGGCGGGAAGGCGTTGAGCGCGCCCGTCAGCGCGATCGCCTTCACGATGAGCCAACCGAGCACCCCGCCGAGGACGGCCGCGGAGACGATGCCGGCGACGCCGTTGAACACCTTCCAGCCGAGGTCCCAGTCGGGGTAGTAGAGGTTGACGCCCCAGAACGACTGCAGGAGCGTCCCGAACGCGATCGCGCCGGCGAGGGTGAGCACGCCCCAGCGCTGCCAGCGGAGGATCGCGACGACGATCTCGAAGCCGATCCCGTAGAGCAGGCCGGAGACGAGGCCGATCAGGGAGAACTGGTTTCCGAGCAGGAGCTCGACGGCTGCTGCGATGAGCTCCGCGAGGAACGCGGCGCCCGGTCGGCGCACGATCGCCGCGCCGACGACGGCGGCGAGGGTCCAGACGCCGCCGAGGAACCCCAGGGCGGGGAGGAAACCGAGGAAGGCGGTGTATGCGAGGGCGTAGACGGCGTCCCAGCCCCAGAAGACGACGCCGAAGGCGACGCCGATGATGGCGACGGTGACGACGTCGACCGTCCGCCACCCCCAGGGCCCACCCGAGGCCGGTACGGAAGTGCTGGTTGACATGGTGTCGGTGCTCCTTGAGTCGAATGGCTGTCGGCGCCGGTGGCAGCGCCACGAGTGCGGCCAGCGTATGCATCACGTTCACCTTCGTATACTTGAGAGCGTCGAACGGCGTAACACGACCGAGGGAGTATGAGGTGAGCGCACCGACCGCATCTGGCGCCAAGCCATATCTGGCGATCCGCGAAGGCATGCGACGCGGTGTCCACCGGCCGGGTGACCTGCTCACCGAGGAGCTCCTCGGCGATGCGCTGGGCGTCTCGCGCACCCCGATCCGCGAGGCGTTGTTGCGGCTGGAGCAGGACGGTCTGCTCGTACGCACCTCGCGCGGCATGCGGGTGCCCGAGCGCACGGTCGAGGAGATCGTCGACATCTACGAGGCGATCATCATCCTGGAGCCGCAGGCCACCGCGCTGGCCGCGCACCGCCATCGCCCGAACGACCTCCTGCGTCTTCGCGACCTCCTGAACGCGTCCGAGAAGGCGATCGACGCCGGCACGGATCCGCACGAGCTGTTCGACGCGTGGCACGCCTCGCTCTGGTCGGCGGCCGCGAACCCCGTCCTGGTGGACACCCTGGATCGCCTCTCGACCCTGCTCGCCTCGCGCCCGGCGCGCGCCGGTTCGCCCGAGGACTGGCGGGCCTCACATGCGCATCACACCGAGCTCACCGATCTCGTCGCCGCCCACGACGCCGATGGCGCGCGCCACGAGATGGAGCGGCACATGGTCGCCGCCCGGACCGCAGCGCTGCGCGCCCTGACCATCCCGTCGGCCTGATGCCCGCCAGGCTGCATCTGTTCGCGCTCAAGCAGGCGACCCCCGGGCACACCGGAATCGGCCTGTGGAAGAACCCGGCGGACCGGTCGAGCCACTACAAGGACCTCTCCGAGCTCGTCGGGCTCGCCCGGATGCTGGAGGCGGGCGGCTTCGACGGCGTGTTCTTCGCCGACGCCCCCGGGCAGCTCGACATCTACCAGGGTCGGCCCGACGCGGCGCTGCGCGATGCGATCGGCGTGCCCGGCAACGACCCGCTGCTCGCGATCAGCGCGATGGCCGCTGCGACGACCGCTCTCGACTTCGCTGTCACGCTCTCGACGAGCTACCTGCAGCCCTATGCGCTGGCCCGCACGGTCGGCACCCTGGACCATCTCACCGGCGGGCGCATCGGCTGGAACATCGTCACCTCCGCGCTGGAGGCCGGCGCACGCAATCTCGGCCTCGACACGCTCCCCGCCCATGACGAGCGCTACGACATCGCCGAGGAGTTCCTCGACGTGGTCTACGCGATCCTCGAAGGCAGCTGGGAAGACGATGCGGTGGTCCGCGACGCCGGCCGCGGCGTCTATGTCGACCCGGAGCGTGTGCACCCGGTCGGCCACGACGGCCCGCGGTTCCACGTCCCGGACATCGGGCCGGTCGAGCCGTCGCCGCAGCGCACCCCGGTGCTGTTCCAGGCCGGCAGCTCGGCGCGCGGGCTCGAGTTCGCCGGTCGTCATGCCGAGGGCGTGTTCCTCAGCGCGATGACGCCGGACGTGGCCCGCACGCAGGTCGATCGGCTTCGCGACGCGCTGGTCGCGGCGGGTCGAGCCCGCCAGGATGCCGTCGTCCTCGCGAACGCGACGGTGATCGTCGCCGAGGACGACGAGATCGCCGCGGCCCTCTATCGGGACGAATACCTCGCCTACGTCAGCTATGAGGGCGCACTGGCCAGGTACAGCGCCCTGCTCGGCGTCGATCTCTCTGCCTTCGACCCCGACGAGCCGATCCGGGTGGACGGCGGGGGCGGGATCCAGGGTCTTGTGGACGCCTTCACAAAACTGCACGGCGGGGTCTGGACCCCGCGTCGTCTCGGCGGGTTCGTCGCGATCGGCGGCGGCGGCCCGGTCCTCGTCGGGTCACCGTCGACGGTCGCCGACCAGCTCCTGGCCTGGAGGGATGCGGCGGGCGTCGACGGGTTCAACCTCGCCGACCCGCTGCCCGGCCGGACCCTCGCCGACGCGTGTCGGCTGTTGACCCCTGAGCTCCGCCGGCGCGGCGCGCTGCCGAGGCGGGAGGGCACGACCTTTCGCGAGCGGCTCTCGGGCCGCCCCGGGGCGGGCCTTGTCGCGCCGCACCCCGCCGTCGCGGTGCGCGAGCGCTACCGGACCCCGCGCTGACGCCGTGCGACCGCCGCGGGGTGGTCGTCGGGGACGTGGTCGCGGCCGAACAGCTGCGCGCGCCAGGTGCCGCCGCCCGGGTCCGCCCAGCGGCCGCGGGCCTGCAGCTCCGGTACGACGTGCTCGCCGAACTGCTCGAAGGACGCCCCGGGCATCACATCGACCAGGTTGAAGCCGTCGATGTCGGCCTCCTCGACCCACCGCTCGATCTCGTCACTGACGGTCGCGGGGCCACCGATCAGAAGCGGGCCGAAGCTGGAGACCGCCATGTGCTCGGCGATCTGCCGCGGCGTCCACTGCCGGCTCGGGTCGGCCCGGGTGAAGTTCTCCAGGATGCCGCGGATGCCCGGCGCCTCGGAGTACGCCAGCGGCTCGTCCAGTCCCAGCGTCCCGACGTCGACGCCGGTCGTCGAGGCGAGCCGGGCCAGGTTGCCTTCCACGCTCGCATACTCCCGGTACTCCTCGAACCGCGCCCGGGCGACGGCGTCGGTGTCCCCGGTCACGACGGTCAGGATGGAGATGACCTTGATGGCGCGGGGATCGCGCCCGGCCGTGGCCGCGAGCCCACGGATCTCGTCGACGATACGGCGCAGGATCTCCGTGCTCGGCGCGCTGGCGAAGACCACCTCGGCGTGGGTCGCGGCGAAGACCCGTCCGCGCGCGGAGCTGCCGGCCTGCAGCAGCAGGGGAGTGCGCTGCGGAGACGGGGCGACCGCGCCGATCGCCTCGATGTCGAAGTACGCGCCGGTGTGCCGGATCGCCCGCACGCGCCGCGGGTCGACGTAGACGCCGCGGTCGCGGTCGGCCACCAGCGCGTCGTCGTCCCAGCTCTCCTCCCAGAGCCGGTAGGCGACCTCGAGGAACTCGTCGGCGCGGTCGTAGCGGGCGTCGTGATCGAGTTCGCCGCCGGTGCCGAGGGCGCGTGCCGCGCTCTCCGTGAGCCCGGTGACGACGTTCCACCCGATACGCCCGCCGGTGAGGTGGTCGAGCGTGCTCAGGCGCCTGGCGAGGTCGTAGGGCAGCTGCGCGCTCGTGGGGAACGTGATGCCGAAGCCCAGCCGCGTGGTCTCTGACGCCAGCGCCGACAGGAGGAGGCTCGGGTCGATCTGGGGCGTCTGCAGGCCTTCGATCAGCGCCTGGTCAGCGCAGTGCCGGTAGGTGTCGGCGGTGCCGAGCGAGTCCTACGGCTTCGACGCTCT
>JASGDW010000192.1:0-14796 GCA_047606965.1 Microbacterium sp. | reverse complement strand
TCGCGCGCGAGCACCCCGGCCGCGTCGACGGCGTGGTGCTGCTCGGCGTCGAGGCCGGCGGCGACGCGCTCGCCGACGGCATCCCGGTGCTGGTGATCCAGGGCGTCCGTGACGAGGTCACCCCGCCCGCGAACGGCGAGGCGCTGCGGGCGTCGGCGCCCGGTCTCGTGAGCGTCGTGAGCGTCGACGGCGGCGGGCATCTGTTCCCGGCGACGCACGTCGGTGCGACGTCGTGGGCCATCGAGGACTACCTCGACTGGGACTGACCCGGCCACGCCCGAGGGCGGGCTCAGGCGCCTCGCGTGAGCGAGCTGCCGGTCTCGCGCTGCATGCGCATCGCCTCGACGAGCGGGACGAGGGTGAGCGCCGCGATGACGAGGAACGCGAAGCGGTAGGGCACGAGGTCCGCGCCCCACGCCTGCCCCACGGCCAGGGCGAGACCGCCGACGGCCACGCCGATGCCGGAGGAGAGCTGCTGCAGCGTCGCGTTGAGGGTGTTCGCCGAGGTCATCTCCTCCGCCGAGATGTCGGCGAACGTGATCGTCGTGTACACCGTGAACCCGATCGACCGGGCCGCGCCGCTGACCACCAGGAGCACGACGATGAGCGCGACCGGCGCCGCGGCCGTCAGGAACGCCATCGCGACCATGCACACGATGCCGACGACGATCGAGACGAGGAGCACGGCGCGGAAGCCGAAGCCGTGCAGCATCCACGTCGTCGCCGGCTTGACCGCCACGTTGCCGATGAACAGCGTCAGCACGATCGCACCGGAGGTCACCGCGGACCAGCCGAACGCGTCCTGGAACAGCAACGGCAGCAGGAAGGGCACGGCGCTGATCGTGGCGCGGTAGAGCGAGCCGCCCGCGTTGGCGACGCGGAACGACTCGTGCCGGAAGGCGCGCAGGTCCACGAGCGGGAACGGCGTGCGCAGCAGGTGACGGATCGCGAGGGCCGTCGCGACCACGCCGATCGCGGTCACCGCGATCAGGACCGGCGGGTCCACGCTCGACTCGGTGACGGAGCTGGCCGCCCACAGCAGCGCCCCCAGGCTCACCACGGTCGCCACCAGCCCGTACGCGTCGAAACGGGACGTCGCCGGCAGCTCCACGTCGGTCACCAGGAACAGGGCCGAGACGAACGCGACGACCCCGAACGGCACGTTGACGAGGAAGATCCAGTGCCACGAGGCGTACGTCGTCAGCACGCCGCCGAGGAACGGGGCGATGACGGGCGCGACCAGGCCCGGCCATACGAGGATCGCCATCGCGCGGATGATCCCCTGCTTCGGGGTCGTCCGCAGCACCGCCAGACGGCCGACCGGCACCATGAGCGCACCGCCGACGCCCTGCAGCACCCGCATCCCCACGAGCATCGGCAGGCTGACGCTCACCGCGCACAGCACGCTCGCGATCGTGAACAGCACGATCGCGGCCAGGAACACGCGCCGCACGCCCAGCCTGTCGGTGAGCCAGCCCGACGCGGGGATGACGACGGCGACCGCGAGCAGGAACGCGGTCACGGCGACGGCGATCGCGGCGGCGTTCACGCCCAGGTCGGCGGCGATGGCGGGAGCAGCCGTCGTGATGATCGTGCCGTCGAGGTTCTCCATGAAGAAGCACGCCGCCACGAGCAGGGCGACGGCGGTCCGCCGCGACGGCGTCATCGGGACCGATCCCGGCGGCGGAGAGAGAGCATCACTCAAAGTCTGCCACCTGCGGACGCCGCGCAGCGTCCGGCGTCGACGGCGTCTCAGCCGGCGTCGATCAGGATCGCCGCCGCCGCGGCCCTCATCCGGCGCTCTCTCCGACGGGCGCGAAGAGCGATGTCGTGTCCTTGCGCACGACGCCGGACTGGATGACGGCGTCGATGCGGGAGGGGTCGCCGAGCGCCGCGATGTCCTCGAGGGGGTCGACGCGAGTCACGATCAGATCGGCGAGCTTTCCGGGCGCGAGGGTTCCGACCCGGTCGTCGACGCGGAGGAGCTCGGCACCGTTGCGCGTCGAGGCCACGATCGCATCGAGGGGACGCATCCCGAGCTCGACCAGGTAGGAGAGCTCGCGCAGGTTCTGCGCGTGCGGGCCGACGCCGGCATCCGTTCCCATCGCGATCCTCGCGCCCTGCTCGATCGCGCGGGAGATGTTCGCCTTGGTCCGCTCCGACCAGCGGATCTTCTTCTCGTAGTGGTAGGGCTCCATCTTCTCGCGGTCTATGCCGAGGAACACGGTCGACAGCGTCGGCACGAGGAACGTGCCGTGGGCGGAGAGCAGCTCCAGTCCCCGTTCATCGATGCCGTATCCGTGCTCCACACTCGTCGCACCGCCGAGGATCGCCGCGTGTATCCCCGCGGTCCCCTGCGCGTGGGCGGCCACGGGGCGTCCGCCGTGACGTTCCAGCTCGTCGACGATGGCCCGCACCTCGTCCGTGCGCAGCCCCTCGTCGTCGGGGTCGTCGTGGGGGCTGCCCATTCCGCCCGTCGTGCACACCTTCACCACGTCCGCCCCCTGGCGCAGCAGGCGCCGCGCCGCGATGCGTGCCTCGTCGGGGGTGTCGGCGATCTCCGTCGCCGGGGCGCCGTGCGCATGCACCTCACCGCCGGAGAGATGGAAGTCGCCGTGCCCGGCGGTGTGGCTCACGATGGACACCGCGACCCGCAGGCGCGGTCCGACGGCGAGCCCTCGACGGATCGCATCCCGGTGCCCGGCGCCGAGACCGCCGAGGTCGCGGGCGGTCGTGATCCCGGCCTCCAGCGTCGCGCGGAGCCGGGCGGACGCCTCGTACACCCGCAGGTCGCTGCTCGTGTCGACGGCGTGGAACTTGCCGAGCCGGCTGTCGATGTTGAAATGGACGTGCGCGTCGATCATCCCGGGGAGCACCGTCGTGCCGCGTCCGTCGACCGTGCGCAGCCGGTCGTGCCGCGGGGCGAGCCGCGCGGGGCCGGCGTACGCGATCACCCCGTCTTCGACGAGCAGCGCGGCGTCCTCGACCGGCGCGGCGCCCGTGCCGTCGATGAGTCGGCAGTGATCGATGAGGAAGGAGTGCATGCGGGGCCTTTCGGTCGGGGCGGACGGTTCAGTCCAGAGCGAAGCCGGGGGAGCCGGGGACGGATGCGAGCAGCCGGCGGGTGTATGGATGCCGGGGGTCGGTGAAGACCTCGACGTCCTGCGGTCGTAGGCGTACCAGCTCGAGCCAGTAGGCGTCGTGTCGCGATGGGGAAGGAGTCGGGTGCGATCAGCGGGGATGACAGGTGCGACCGGGACGTATGGCAGGCACGGGCGCGACCTTGCTCATGAGTTCTGCTCCAATGTCGGAAGGACGTCGGTAAACGATGCGGGCTCGCCGTCGAGGGGACTGGTCCAGCGTGTAGCTGCGATGCGCGCTCCCGATCTCCAACCGGGGACGCCTTTTCTATCCATGATCGGACTCGAGCCTCTGACTGGTCATCACAAGCAGAAGTGCTGCATGGTTTTGCTGAAATTTGCATTTTTAATGCAAGATTTATGCATGATCGATCCCGCTGATTTCGCGCTGGTTAACGCCATACAGATCTCGCCTCGAGCGTCATGGGCGGAGTTGGCACCGATACTGCGGGTGGATGCGTCGACACTGTCGCGCCGGTGGCGCAGGCTCGTCTCGGCTCGACTGGTTTGGACGAGCTGCACCTATGCCGAGCCCGAACCACGGAGGGAGGCGCCGCGTCGGACGCGGATGGCGATCGTGGAGGTGGCCTGCAAGCCGGGGCAGCGTGAGAGTGCGATCGCGGCGCTGGGCGAGATCGGAGCCGTGTCGAGCGTGCATTGCACGTCGGGGTCGCGCGACCTCTACCTCACCGTGGCGGCACCGACACTGCGCGAGCTCGACCGGCTCGTCGACGGGATCGGCGACCACGTCCCGGGTATCACCGGCACGCGCACCCATCATCTGCGCCGGATCTTCCAGGAGGGCTCGTCATGGCGACTGGGCGCCTTGCGGCGAGAGGAGGCAGATGCTGTCGCCCTGACGAGACCGTCGGTGTCGAGCAGGGTCGAACCGTCATCCCTGCACTTCCAGCTGCTCGACGCACTTGGCGAGGACGCGAGGCTACCGGTCTCGGATCTGCAGACCCGGCTCGGCAGGTCGAGTGTGACCGTCGCGCGCGCGGTCAACGAGATGCTCTCGGCCGACTGGGCACGCTGGCGAGTGGACTTCGCGCACGAGGAGGGCGGATGGGATGCCTCCGCGATGCTCTGGATCAGCGTCGACCAGACCGAGCTCGAGAAGGTGGCCGCGGCACTGTGCATGACACCGCAGGTTCGGTTGTGCGCCTCTATTGCAGGGCAGGCCAACCTCACGGCCTCGCTTTGGCTCCGGGATATCGCCGAGCTCGACGAGATCGAGGCGAAGCTCACCCGGGTCTTCCGTCGTCTCCGGATCGTCGACCGCTGGATCACTCCACGCGTGGCCAAGCGTGTGGGCCACGTGCTCGACGCCGACGGCCGCTGGATGCGGTTCGTGCGGCCGGAGGTGACTGTGGCAACGTGGTCTTGACGATCGTGTCATCGTGCCCGAGCCCTATCCCCGGGAGTGATTCCGGGAGACTGTGGAGCGGGAGATGCCGGTGTCGTTGCTCGTCGACCGCACCAGCTGGTCGACCTTCCGTGTGGAGATCCCGTCGATCCAGGTTTGGCAGATCGCCGCGTAGGAGGCCTGATCCACGCGGCGGCGCGGGTGCAGCGGGCTCGGGAAGAACGATCCCTCCCGCAGCTTCGGGATCGCCAGGTCGACCTCCCCGGCCGGCGTCGCGAGCGTCTTCGGGCGAGCGCCGTTGCGGCGGGTGAGCCGCTCCGGCGACCGTTCGGAGCGGCCGCGCCGATTTTCACGGTCGCCTCCGCGTCGATCAGGTCCTGCAGGACCGCTTGCAGCATCCGCCGGAACGCGTCGGAGTGCGCAAGGTTGGGATCGGCGAGAACGTCGCCGCCCCGGGGCGTCAAGGCAGACTGGTTCTGGGTCATCGTGGGATCACTTCTTTGCTTCTTGGCGGAAACAACTGGGGTCTTCCACGATGACCCTCCTGCGTCAACGACGACGAGAACCCTGCGGGAAGTGACACACGCTACGAGGCGCACCCTGATTCCCCGGACAGTGCGTCATGTCTCGCGACGGGGAAGGACGGTGGGTGACGGGGAGCGAACTTGGCGCGCGTTAACAAGTAAGAAACTCAACTGATCTCTGACGAGAAAATCATGCATCAGTGGATGCAACTATTTAAATTGCGTGCACATATTGCTTCGTATGTGCCATCCATCCCGCCGGTCCGCTCATATTTGCGAGGAATCAAGCTCCACGGCCGATGCACCCGATCTCGCTTAAAGGACGCCCCATGCCCCGTTCTGGCTCTCCCGTTCTCCGTGTCGCCGCAGCCGTCGCGGTCACAGCCGCATCCGTATCTCTCGCCTCGTGCTCGAATGCGAGCGGTGACACGACGGATACGAGCCTTGCCACTCTGCTCACGACGGACCCGACGACATTCGACCCCGCCCTCGCTCGTGGCGGCGATGACTACGAACTCGATCGAATGCTCTACGACTCGGTTCTGCGGCTTGACGACGACGGTGCCCTGGTCGGTGGCCTGGCCGAAACGTGGGAAGCCGAGTCGGCATCGTCGTATTCCTTCGTGATCCGTGACGACGCTACTTGCGCGGACGGCACAGCGATCACGGCCGATGTGGTCGCCGCCTCGCTCGCTTACCTGGCCGACCCCGAGACCGGCTCCGGATTCCGCAGCCTCGTGTTCGGCCCCGGTACCGCCGACGTGACAGCCGACGGCGACACGGTCAACATCACGCTCACGGAACCGTACTCGGATCTTGAACGTGGATTGACGATCGCCCAGGCCGGGATCATCTGCCCCGCAGGACTTGCCGATCTCGATGGCCTCGCGGCCGGAACCGTCGAGGGCGCGTTCTCGGGTCCGTACACTCTCGCAGATGCGGAGCCCGGTCTGTCCTACGAGCTCGCACTTCGCGCCGACTACGACGCGTGGCCGTCGTTCGCCGAGCCGCTGACCGGAACAGCGCCGTCACGTATCACGTATGGCTTGGCCACGGACGGATCCACGACCGCGAACCAGTTGCTCTCCGGGGATCTCGACTTCGCAACCGTCTTCGGCGACACCGTCGACCGCTTCGAGGGCGACAGCGCGTTCAACATCACCACGACCATCTCCGCAGGTGTCTATATCACCTTCAACGAGCAGGAGGGCAGCGTCTTCGCCGAGGATCAGCCGCTCCGCCAGGCCGTCGCCCGCGCGATCGACCGCGAGGCGTACAACACGGTCCTTTCCGATGGCCGGGCGCCGTTATACGCCTCCGTCGTGTCGCCCTCATACGAGTGCGTGAACACGGACGAATCGCTGCTCGAGCCTTACGATCCCGAGGCGGCGACGCCTCTTCTCGAGGGCGTGACGATCCGCATCGTGCAATCCACGGCGTTCGGCGACGACGGAGCCGGTGGCGAGTATATCCAGCAAGCGCTCACCGAGGCCGGGGCGACGGTCGAGCTACAGAGCACCGACAACGCAACCTGGGCGAGCACGATCAGCACGCCCGGGTCGGCCTGGGACATGACAATCACCGGCGATATCAACGCCGCAGGAGTGATCAGCGCCTCTCTCGATCGCGTCATGGGACCGTCGATCGCCGATGGTGGTCGTTCCAGCGGTGCCGCCGACAACCCCGAAGGCTATGCGGCGCTGAAGGCAGGCCTCGCAACGGTCGACGAGACCGAACGCTGCGCCTACTTCCAGGTTGCGCAGGAGACCATGCTCGAACGTGATGATGTCGTGCCGCTGTCCGGGATCCTCGGCGACAACATCACCCGGGAAGGCGTCAGCATCCGCGCATTCGGCGACTACTACGACCCCGCGACTGTCCGGATCACGGACTAAAGAAGACTAAAGAAGATGACCTTCTCCGACCAGACGGGGATGTCCACCACCGACACCCCCGTCTCGCCCGCCGCACGAGTTTTGACTCCGAAGGGTCACTCAGCCGGCCCGTGGGTCGAGTTCGCGGTCAAACGTTCGATCGGTCTCGCGGTCACCTTTGTCGTGCTCGTACTCGTCACATTCCTCATCGTGCCGATGATCCCGGGCGACCCTGCCGTGGGAGCGGCAGGACCGGACGCCACCCTTGCCGACATCGAACGTGTTCGCACCCAGCTCGGTCTGGACTTGCCTTGGTACACGCAGCTGCTGAACTACATAGGTGGGTTGTTCGACGGAACGATGGGACGTTCGTTCTCGCTCAACGCGAGTGTGTCATCGGTCATCTTCACACGGCTCCCGTTCACGGCTGGCCTTGCCCTGATCGCGATCGTCGTCGTCCTCCTCGTGGCGGTTCCGGTCGGAATGAGCGTCGGAGTACTCACTCGTGGTGGCCGCCGTCCCTGGCTGGACACCGCGTTCACCTTCGGAACCGGCGCGATAGCCGCGATTCCCGGGTACGTCATGGCAACGCTCCTGGTCGTGATCTTTGCTGTCACGCTCGCTGTCGTTCCCCCTGCCTACTCCCGCAACAACGTCGCGGCCTCGTTCGCGCTTCCGGTGATCGCTCTCGCGATCGGGCCGATATGCATCATCGCGAGAGTCGTGCGTCGTGAGACCGCCGTCGTGCTGAAGCAGGACTACATGCGGACCGCAGCGGGATGGCGCGTGAACGCGGTGAAGCGCTACGCCCTATACGCGCTGCCCAACCTTCTCACCTCGACGCTCACGCTCTCGGGACTGATCCTCACCTCGATGCTCGGCGGCGCCGTGATCGTCGAGACGGTCTTCAACTGGCCGGGACTCGGTCTGGGAGTCGTCCAGGCGATCGCCACGAAGGACTATCCGATGATCCAAGGCATCGTCCTCGTGCTCGGCATGCTGGCCGCCTTGCTCACCCTTCTCGTCGATACCGTGCTCGGCCTCATCGACCCACGTGCTCTGGGAGGCCGCCATGCGGACTAGCCCAGCACCGACATCGGTCCGAAAGCGTTCTTCGGGCTTCCGTTGGACCCCTGGTCTCACAACCGGGCTGGTTCTGATCGGCGCGCTCATCGTCATTGCGATCCTCGCTCCTCTCCTCCTCGACGGCGCGGCAAGCGCTCTCTCCGATGACACGAACCTTCCGCCGAGCTCGGCCCACTGGCTGGGCACCGACTCGTTCGGCCGGGATGCCCTCGCCCGGGCGCTCGTCGCGACTCGGCTCACACTCGTGATGACCGCGACCGCGACCGCGATCGCGGTCGTGTCCGGCCTTGCCATCGGGGCCGCGATCTGGCTGGCGCCGCGTCGGATCCGTGAGAGCGGGCTCCGCATTCTCGAGATCGCTGTGAGCTACCCGGGTCTGCTCGTCGCGCTCGTGCTTGCCGCCATACTCGGCTCCGGGGCGATCTCTGTCGTGTTCGCCATCGGTCTGGCCAACATTCCCGCCTTCGCCCGCTTGACAGCCAACCTGGCCGGAAACGTGTCTCGTCGCGACTTCGTGGTCACGGCGCGGTTGCTCGGAGTTCCGGGACCCCTCGTGATCACCCGGCACATCCTGCCGAACATCGCCGAACCATTGCTGATCCTCTCTGCCTCCGCGTTTGCGACCAGCCTGATGGAGATCTCAGGCCTCTCCTTCGTCGGGCTCGGCGTGCAGGCCCCCGACTACGACTTCGGCAAGCTCCTGGCGGATGCGTTGCCTGCGATCTATTCACGCCCGATAGAGGTTGTCGGCCCGGCGCTCATGCTCGCGATCACTTCCCTCGCCGCGATGCTCATCGGTGACGGGCTTGCCGCAGCCGCCGATCCTCGGGGCAGCGGCCGATATCGCATGCGCATCCATCGCACGGCTCCCGGGTCCGCGCAGCGAAGCGACGGCGCAACACTCGTCCGCGTTGAGAATCTCCGAGTCTCCCGTCCTGACGGTGTCGAGCTCGTGCATGGTGTCTCCTTCTCCATCGACAAGGGCGAGATCCTCGGTGTGGTCGGAGAATCGGGTTCCGGAAAGTCTTTGACCGCGATGGCGCTCGCCCAGCTGCTGAGTGACGAACTCATCGCCGAGGCGGAGCATCTCAGCGTCGGCGATCTGGACCTTCGCGGGACGGTGCCGGCGAGACGCCTGGCGACGGACATTGCGCTCGTGTACCAGGATCCGGGAAGCACGTTCAACCCTGCTCTCCGGCTCGGTCGGCAGCTCACCGAGGTGCTGCGCACGCACCGGGGACTTTCGGCACGCGATGCCGACGAGCGCATCGTCGACGCCCTCGATCAGGTACGGATCACCTCGCCTCGAGCCAGGCTCGTGCAGCATCCGCATCAGCTTTCCGGCGGCATGCGTCAGCGCGCCATGATCGCGGCGGCGCTCGCGGTCGAGCCGCGTCTGATCATCGCCGACGAACCTACGACCGCCCTCGACGTGACGGTGCAGGCTGAGATCCTGAGAGAGTTCCGTCGCATCAACGGTGAGCGGCGCACGTCGATGCTCTTCATATCGCACGACATCGGCGTGGTCGAGGCTCTTTGCGATCGTGTGATCGTGATGCGCGACGGCGTCATCGTCGAAGAGACGACTGCCGCGCGAATCGCTGCCCGCGATGTCGAGCATCCGTACACACGCATGTTGCTCGAAGCCACCCCCAAGATCCTCCGTAGCACGGACGGAGCCTCCCGATGACGTCCCGCGAACCGCGCACGGGTGCGCTGCCTCCCGCCGTTGGAGTCGACACCCTTGTCGTCTCCTTCGGTCGTGGAGCACACGCAACCACGGCACTGAACGGCGTCAGCCTTACTCTCGACGTGGGCCGGACGATGGGCATCGTCGGAGAGTCTGGTTCAGGAAAGACCACACTCGCCAAGACGATCGTCGGGATCGTGACGCCCGACTCCGGAAGAATCGAGATCGATGGTCTCGATCGTGCCGCAGCCGATCGCACGGAACGTGCAACGCTGCGCCGCACGGTGCAGATGATCCCCCAGGACCCATACTCTTCGTTCGATCCTCGTCGCACGGTCGGCCATGCGCTGGGCGAGGCGATCAACCCCCGTCGCCCGCGAGCACGAACCCACGAGGAAACGATCGTGCGCTGGCTCGAGAGAGTGCGGCTCCCCGCCGACACCCTCCACCGCTACCCGCATGAGCTTTCCGGCGGCCAACGGCAGCGCGTCGCGATTGCCCGCGCCCTCATCGTGGAACCGAAGCTCGTGGTCGCCGATGAGATCACCTCTGCGCTGGATGTCTCCGTGCAAGCGGAGGTGCTCGACCTGGTCGATACGCTGCGCTCAGAACTGAACCTGTCGATGCTGTTCATCTCTCACAACCTCGCGGTCGTGCAGCGCGTGAGCGACGAGGTCCTCGTGCTCTTGCGCGGCGAGGTCGTCGAATTCGGCCCGGTTGATCGAGTCTTCGAGGCGCCGAGCGCGCCGTACACACGACAACTTCTCGATGCCGTGCCCGGAGCTCCGGGATTCACCCTATGAGTGACTCGACCGAGAGTCGTGCGCGAACGACCGAGCGCAGCATCACCGAGCGGGTCGATTCCGCGCTCATCCCGACGATTGCGCAGGCTTCTTGTAGGTTTTCGGCCGACGTCGTGACCGAGGCGAGAACATCCGATGCGAATGCCTCGAGCTGCGTCCTCGGAAGGAAAACCAGTGCGGCCTTCCGCGTCGTCTCATTGACGGAGAACGGAGCGAGCCGATGACCTCGGGGAACACGTCGCGGCTCTTCGCGCTCACGCGCGGTGAAGGAGTTCCCTTGCTTGCCATCCATGGCTTCGGAAGCGACCACAGCAACCTGCTGAATCTCGATCCCGTCCTCGCTGAGTCAGCGGTATGGCAACGCATCTATGTCGATCTGCCAGGGATGGGCGGCACGTCTGCTGGGCCGGAGATCGACGGGACAGATGCCGTGGTCGACAGCGTGATCCGATTTATCGACGAGACCATCGGCTCTGCCCCTTTTGCCCTCCTCGGAATCTCATTCGGGGGTATGGTCGCTCGGAGTCTTGCAGCTCACTACGGTGCCCAGGTGATCGGACTCGCCCTGGTATGCGCTGTCTTTGTCGCTGATCATGCGAATCGCGACGTGCCGCCGCGGCGCGTGTTGCGCACTGACCCTGCGCTCATTGCCTCGCTCGACTCTGCCGATGCCGAAGATTACGGACGGATGGCGGTCGTGCAGTCGCCCGAGAACTGGGAGCTCCACCGACGGCACGTAATCCCCGGCTTGCGCACTTTTGATGTTCTCGCACTCGATCGGATTCGTCAGCGGTATGAGTTGACCGAGCTCCCAGAGTTGGTTGCCCCTCCGTACCGGGGAGTCACCAGCATCATCACGGCGCGGTACGACGAGATTGTCGGATATCGAGACGCGTGGCGAGCACTGGACCACTATCCGAACTCGACATTCCTCCTGATCGACCAGGCGGGACACAACGCTCATCTCGATCGCCCGGACGTGGTCGGGAACGCGCTTCGCGAATGGCTCGAGCGGATGAGCGAAGCAGTTGACCGGTGATGGGCTCTGCCATCGCAGGCGCGGCTCGAATGTCCTCTCGAAACATATCTGAGAACGCTCCGTTCGTGGACCTCCTCCTTACTACTGCTGTCCCCGTTTCCTCATGACGAGGTGAGAGTGACGTCCGCTGTGGTGGCGGAGATCTCGACGGGGTTGTCAGTTTCGTAGAGGCGGGTGAGCCGTCCTGCGACGCTCAGCGAGAGCTGTCCAGGAACCTCAACGCGGTGACACGGCGCGCCACGGTGCTGTCGAGAGCCGATCGACACGGAAGCGACGCCCGGTCATGAGGGGGTCGGCGTGTTCGGCCGCGCCGCGGGTCACCCGTCATCGCCGCTACCGCCTCAGCCGGCGTCGGGCGCGATCAGCGCGGGGGAGTCGTTGCGCGTGTTGCCCACGGCGGCCGAGACGGTCCGCATCTCGAGGGTCTTAGCGATGGCCGGGGCCGCGCCGATCGCGGCGTCCAGCACCCCGCGCGCGTCGCCCGTGCCGGGGTCGAGCCAGGGCCCGGCGAGGTCGGCGTCGAGGAACAGCGGCATCCGGTCGTGCACGGGACGGAGGCCGCCGGCGGAGCCGCGGGTGAGGATCGTGAACGACAGCAGCCAGCGGTCCGGGTCGTCCCCGGCCTTCGCAGCGTCCCTCCACCACTCGTAGAGCCCCGCGAGCAGGAGGGGCCGGTCGTCTCGGGGACGGATGTAGCGCGGCACCGTGCGGCCCGCCGCCGGCGTCCACTCGTAGTAGCCGGTCACTGGCACGATCGCGCGCCGCATGCGGAACGCGGCGCGGAACGTCGGCTTGTCCTCGAGCTCCTCGGAGCGGGCATTGAAGGCGCGTCCGCCGGCGCCGGGATCCTTCGCCCAGGCGGGCACGAGACCCCACCGGGCCGGCTCCAGGCGGCGGGTGGGCGGGTCGGTCCTGGCCGAGTCGAGCACGATCGCCGCTCGTGCGGTCGGGGCGACGTTGTACGAGGGAGCGGGAAGGGCCGGGCTCACCCGGTCGACGTGCAGCACGCCGACGAGCTCGGCCGCCGGATCGGCGACCACGAACCGCCCGCACATGCGGCCAGCCTACGGCCTGCCGTTCACCGCCCGTGCAGCAGCCCGTGCTCGGCCAGGCGGTCCATGAGCGCGGCCCCGTCGTCGCCGGCCACCCACGGCACGGCGGCGGCGGAGTGGTCGTCGACGGCCGTGCGGCCGCCGGCGAGCACGGCCTCGGCCGGCGTCAGCCGGCGGATCGCCACGGCGGCGACGTTGTCCGGATGCGCGGCGGCGAACGCCGTGTAGACCTCGTCGTCGTGCTGGCCGTCGTCGCCGACCAGCAGCCAGCTGATCTGCGGGAACTCGCCCGCGAGCCGTGCGAGGTTCTCCGACTTGTGCGCCCGGCCGCTGCGGAACCATCGGTCGTGTGTGGGGCCCCAGTCGGTCAGCAGCAGGGCGCCGGGGGGGAAGAGGTGGCGGCGTAGGAACCGGGCGAGCGTCGGGGCGACGTTCCACGCTCCGGTCGAGAGGTAGACCACGGGGGCGCCGGGATGCTGCTGCACGAGCCGTTCGAGCAGCACCGCCATCCCGGGCACGGGCTGGCGGGCGTGCTCGTTCACGACGAACGAGTTCCACGCCGCCAGCAGCGGCCGGGGGATCGCCGTGACCATGACGGTGTCGTCGACGTCGGAGACCACGCCGAAGCGCACGTCGTGACCGATCACGAAGGCGCGCGTGGCCGTGGGCTCCTCGTCCTCCACGGCGATGGTGAACTGCTGCCAGCCGGGGGCGAGCGCAGCCGGCAGCACCGTGTCGATCACGCCCCCGCGGTCGGCGATCACCTCGTGCACGACCCCGTCGATGTCGACGCGCACGCGCGCGAACCCCACGGGCACGGCGACGAAAGCGCGCCAGCCGCGCACCCCGGCGTAGCGGTGGGAACGGCTGCGATGCGGCGGCGCGATCATGACGCGGCCGAGCACCCGCACCCACGACTGCGAGCCGTAGCCGGGGAAGGCCTCGACACTCGGCCGCAGCCCGTGCCGGCGGGCCCGGCGCTCCCGCCAGGCGTGGAAGCGCCGTTCGAGTCGCGCCAGCCACAGCACTTTGGCCGGGGCCTGGCGCGGGGATGTCACGCCCCTCAGTCTTCCATGCCGGCCGCAGGCGCCTCGCCGGTCGCGCTCGGCTCGTCGTCGTCCTCCAGATGCCGGCGCTCCAGCCGGGCGATCAGCGTGCGCGCGCCGAACACGAGCAGCACGAACAGCACGATCGCGCCCACGAACAGGTACCCGGCGAAGTGGATCCGTTCGGACAGGTCCCGGTACGTGCCGGCCGCGGCAGCCGACACCGTGACATACAGGCCGGCCCACAGCGCGCAGGCGGGTGCGGTCCAGGCGAGGAACCGGCGGTAGCGGAAGCCCGTCATCCCGACCGTCAGCGGCACGAGGGAGTGCAGCACGGGCAGGAACCGAGACAGGAACACGGCGGGGCCGCCGCGTCGGCTCACGTACCGTTCCGACCGCGCCCAGTTCTTCTCGCCGATCCACCGTCCCAGCCGGGAGCGGCGCAGCCACGGCCCGAGACCGCGGCCGAGGAGGAACCCGAGCGACTCGCCCGCCAGCGACCCCAGCACCACCGCGATCCACAGCACGAACCCCTGCCGGGGGGTGGTCACCGACGCGCCTGCGACGATGACGATCGTGTCCCCCGGCACGACCAGGCCCACGAGCACGCTCGTCTCGAGGAGGACGGCGACGCCGGCGATCAGCACGCGGGCGAGAGGAGGCACGTGCTGCACGGCGTCGAGCAGCCACGACAGGACGTCGTTCACGGGACCGAGCATAGGGGCCGGCGCCGCCCTAGCCTGGGAATGTGCGTGAGGATGCGGAGACCGTCGAACTGCCGCACTCCGTCACACCCGAGCGGGCCTTCGCGGCGTTGCGCGACGAACCGCACGTGTTCTGGCTGGACGCCGGTTCCGGCGCACGCACCGGGTGGAGCTGGGTCGGCGCGGGCGTGCCCGACGACCCGGACGCCGTCGCCTCGACCCCCCTCCTGACCGTCCCGGCCGTCCCTGCCGCGGGCGGCCCGTTGCGCACCGGCTGGGTCGGCTGGATCGGCTACGAGCCGGGTGCGGGCGCGGTCGGCGCCCCGATCGCGGCGGGCGACCCGATGCCTGCGCAGCGGTGGCTGCGCATCACCCGCCTCGTGGGGTTCGAGCACGCGACCGGCCGGGCGTGGGCGACGGCGGCGGACGCCGCGTCCCTCGCCGTCCGTGTGCGCGCCGCGACCCCGGCCGC
>JASGDW010000191.1:0-7598 GCA_047606965.1 Microbacterium sp. | reverse complement strand
GTCCCACGACCAGCACGCCGACAACCTCGACGAGCTGGGTCGCGCGCTGCTGAGGACGGTCCCCCTCGTGCTGACCACGGCCGTGGCCGCCGGGCGCCTGGACGCCGTCGCCCGAGGGCTCGCGCCCTGGAGCTCGCATCGCCTGGGCCGGCTCGCCGTCACGGCCGTCCCGGCACAGCACGGACCCGACGGCACGGAGCACCTCGTCGGCCCGGTGATCGGCTTCGTGCTCGCCGCGCCCGATCTCCCGACCGTCTACGTGTCCGGCGACAACGCGTCCCTCGACGTGGTGCGGTCGATCGCGCGACGGTTCGCGCGCATCGACGTGGCCGTGCTCTTCGCCGGCGCCGGGCGTACGGCCGTCTTCGACAGCACCCTGACCCTCACAGCCGCGCAGGCCGCGGAGGCGACCGAGATCCTCGGCGGTCCGCGCGTGCTCGTCGCGCACACCGACGAGTGGGCGCACCTGACCGAGGACTACGACACCGTCCTCGCCGCGTTCGCCGACGCCGCCCTCAGCGAGCTGTTGATCGACAACACCCCTGGACGGCGGTCCGCCCTCTGAGCGGGGACGGCCGCCGCGACCCGGGCCGCGGTCGGACCGGCGCCGCGTTCAGAACCGGCCGCCCATCTCGCGCAGCCGCGCGATGCGGTCACGGATCGGCGGGTGGGTCGCGAACAGGCGCGCCACCGCGTTCGGGCGCAGCGGGTCGGCGATCCACAGGTGCGCCATCGAGGTGTTGGCACGCCGTAGCGGCGCGGCATGCCGCTCCAGCTTCGCGAGGGCTGCAGCCAGCCCCTCCGGGTCGCGCGTGGTCAGCGCGCTCGTGGCGTCCGCGAGATACTCGCGTTGACGTGAGATCGCGGCCTGCACGAGCGCGGCGAGGAACGGAGCGACGATCGCCGCGACGATCCCGAAGATCAGAAACACGAGCTGGGCCTGGTTGTTGCCGCCGCGACGGCCGCCGCCGAAGAACGCGATGCGCAGCAGCATGTCGGCGACCAGTCCCAGCGCGACGACCAGGCCGAACACGAGAAGCGACACCCGGATGTCGTAGTTGCGGATGTGGCCGAGCTCATGACCGAGCACGCCCTCCAGCTCCCGGTCGTTCATGACCTCGAACAGCCCCGTCGTCACGGTGATCGCCGCCTTGTCGGGAGTCCGCCCCGTCGCGAACGCGTTCGGGGTCGGGTCGTCGACGACGTAGAGCCGCGGCATGGGCGTGCCGGTCGCGATGCACAGGTTCTCGACCAGGCGGTGGTAGCGCGGCGCGTCGGCCTTCGACACCTCGAACGCGCCGGACAGCGCCAGCGCCTCACGATCGGCGAGGAAGTACTGGGCGAGCGCGTATCCCGCCGCCCCGACGAGCACGAAGGCGGTGATCCACCAGTCGTTCCCGGCGAGCCAGCCGGCGAGCGCCCCGACAGCCCCGAGGAGCAGCACGAAGACGATGAGGATGAACCAGGTGTTGCGCTTGTTGCGCGCGATCGCGGAGTACACGCGACGGGCTCGTCAGAGCCGGGTCAGAACTGCACCCGCGGCGGCTCGGCGATCGCCGCCCCGTCGACGACCTCGAAGAACTCGCGCTCGCTGAAGCCCAGCCGACGTGCGAACAGGTTGTTCGGGAACACCTTGATCTTGGTGTTCAGCTCGCGCACGCCGCCGTTGTAGAAACGGCGCGAGGCCTGGATCTTGTCCTCGGTGTCGACGATCTGCTGCTGCAGCTGGAGGAAGTTCTGGCTCGCCTGCAGCTGCGGGTACGCCTCGGCGACCGCGAAGATCGATTTCAGCGCCTGCTGCATGTGTCCCTCGGCGATGCCCGCCTCAGCCGGCCCGGAGGCGCCTATCGTCTCCGCACGCGCCTGCGTGACGTTCTCGAAGACGGCCTTCTCGTGCGACGCGTAGCCTTTGACCGTCTCGATGAGATTCGGCAGCAGATCGGCCCGCCGCTTGAGCTGGACGGTGATGTCGCTCCAGGCCTCGTCGACGCGCACCCCGAGCTGGACCAGCGAGTTGTAGGTCGCCCAGAGGTAGACGCCGACGATCAGCACCAGCGCGACGACGATCAGAACCGGGATGAGCCATTCCCACATAGCCGGGGTCTCCGTTTCGTAATGGGATCATCCTACGCCGCGCGGCTGATCACTCGCCGAGCACACGGAGCAGGTAGGCGTTGGCGAAACGGCGGTCAGGGTCGAGCCGGTCCCGCAGCGCGAGGAAGTCGTCGAAACGGGGGTAGCGCGCGCGCAGGGCCTCGGCGTCCAGGGTGTGCATCTTGCCCCAGTGCGGACGTGAGTCGAAGCCGGTGAGCAGGTCCTCGACGGCCCGGAAGTAAGCGGTCGGGTCCTCGCGCCAGTACCGGTGGACCGCGATGTAGGCGCTGTCGCGCCCGTGCGCGGTGGAGAGCCAGCGGTCGTCCGCGGCCGCGATGCGCACCTCGATCGGGAAGGAGACCGCCCAGCGTTCCCGGTCGATCAGCTCGCGCAGCGCGTCGAACGCCGGGCCGAGCTGCGCCGCCGGGATCGCGTGCTCCATCTCGCGGAAGCGGACGTCGCGGCTCTGCGTGAACACGCGGCTCGATCGGTCGGTGTACTCCCGTTCGCCGATCGTCCGGGCGCCGAGCCGGGCCAGGGGCGTCGACAGCGGCGGCACGACGGCGGCGGCCGCGCACAGCGCCCGATACGCGTGGGTGGACAGCAGCGTCTCCTCCGCCCACTTCTTCGCCGCGGGCAGGGGATGCCGCGGCGCGCTCTCCGGCAGCCGGGTGTTCTGCTTGGTCAGGGCGACGTCGGTGCGCGGGAACCAGTAGAACTCGACGTGATCGGTCGCCCGCATCCGCGCGTCGATGTCCGCACGCACCGTGTCGAGCCGTTCTCGCCGTTCGACGGCGTGCAGGAGGAAGGCCGGGACGACCTGCAACGTCACCTCGACCAGGATGCCCAGCGCGCCGAGTCCGAGGGCGACGGCGGGAAGCAGCTGCGCGTTCTCGGCCTCGTCGACGTGCAGCAGCTCGCCGTCGGAGGTCACCAGCGTGGCGCCGACCACCTGCGTGGAGATCCCGCCGAAGGCCGCCCCGGTGCCGTGTGTGCCGGTCGAGACGGCCCCGGCGATGGTCTGCCGGTCGATGTCGCCCAGGTTCGTCATCGCCCAGCCGTGCGGGGCGAGCAGCCGCGGGATCCGGTGCAGCTCGGTGCCCGCCCGCAGCGTGACCCGCCGCCGGTCGCGATCGAGGTCGACGACGCCCTGCAGCTCGCGCAGGTCGAGCAGGATGTCGGGCGCCACCGCGATGCCGCTGAAGCTGTGCCCGGTGCCGACGGCCTTGATGCGCAGGCCCCGGGACGCGGCGGCACGCACGGCGCGCTGCACGGCGCCCACGGAGGCGGGGAACTCCACGCGCATCGGATGCACGCGCGCCGTGCGTCCCCAGTTGCGCCACGTGCCGCCGGGTCTGGTCACAGGAACGCCCTCCCCTCGCCGCGATAGGTCGGGCATTCGGCCACGATCTCCTCGCCCGACACGACGGCGTAGCGGTCGACCCGCTCGGCGGGCTCGCCGCTCTTGGCGTGGCGGAACCAGACGCGGTCGCCCACGTGCAGTGAGCGCGCGTTCGACCCCTGCAACGGCGTCTGCACCTCTCCGGCACCCTCCCGGCCCAGCGTGCGCAGACCCGTCGGCCACACCGGCTCGGGCTGACGCGAGGCCACCGGGGGCCCCGAGGCGATCCAGCCGCCCCCGAGGACGGTGGCGATCTCGGGCAGCGGCTTGCGCACGACATCGAGCGCGAACGCGGCGGCGGGCGCCGGATCGAAGGCCCGGTAGCGGGAGAACAGGTGCCCGGCGAGCAGCCCGCTGCCGGCCGTGAGCTCGGTGACGGCCTCGTCGGCGGCGGTCACCTCGAGGGAGCCGGTGCCGCCTCCGTTGACGAACTCGAGCGGCGCGACCTCGCGCAGCGCCGTCACGATCGCGCCGCGCCGCTGCCGCAGCTCGTCCGCCGAGCGGTGCTGCATCCAGCGGATGACGGGGTCGCCGGGCCCGGCGGCGTCCGGCTGACCCGCGATCTGCGCCTCGTACATCATCAGGCCCACCAGCCGGAAGCCCGGGCGGGCGGCGATGTGCCGGGCGAAACGGGTGACCTCGGCGACATCGTGCAGGGGTGAGCGACGCACGCCGACGTGCCCGAGCGCGGCGTTGCGCCAGGAGGCGTCCGCGTCGATCGCGACGCGGACCGTCGGCCGGGCGCCGGGCGCCGCGACCGCGTCGACGAGGTCGAGCTGGGCCGGGTCGTCGACCATGAGCGTGATGCGCGCGGCGGCGTCCTCGTCGGCGACCAGCCGGCCGAGCGCGGCGCGGTCGGCGGTCGGGTAGCCGAGCACGACGTCGCGGTGCGGCTCGCCGTCGGAGCCGGCGAGCCACAGCGCCTCGGGCAGGGTGAAGGCCAGGATGCCGGCGAAGCCCGGCATCCGCAGCAGCGCGTCCAGGACCTCCCGCACCCGGATCGACTTGCTCGCCACCCGGATCGGCACTCCCCCGGCGCGCACGAGCATGTCCAGCGCGTTGTGGCGCAGGGCGTCGAGGTTCAGCGCCGCGACGGGGGCCGGCAGGTCGCGGGTGGCCACCGTCATGGCCTCCCAGTAGACAGCCGGATCGTGCCACGGCTGGCCCGCCCCGGGAGACAGCAGGTCGAGGGTCACGGCGCCAGCCTACGCGCGCGCCCGGCTCCGGATCGCCGCCCTCGCGCATCCGCGCCTTTCATGCTTCCGAGGAGTTCTTCGTTGCTGAGGAGGATCGTGTGCCTGACGCGCCTCGGCATCCGGAATCTCCTCGGAACCGCGACCGACAGCGCTCACCGCAGACGGCGTCGAAACCGTGCAGGACGAGGACCGCGGTCCGAGGGGTTGCCGTACCCCCGGTCGGACTCGAACCGACAACCCGGCGATTTTAAGTCGCCTGCCTCTGCCATTGGGCCACGGGGGCGCATGCCCACCCTATCCGCGGCGTCACCGCGGGCGGGAGGCGAACTCGTCGAAGAAGGAACGCGGCGTCTGCAGCGCCTCGATGCCGACGATGTCGCGGCCGAGCCAGAAGTTGTTCCACCAGCCCCACAGCACACGCCACTTGCGCTCCCACGACGGCATCGCCAGGCCGTGGTAGCCGCGGTGGGCGACCCAGGCGAGGAAGCCCTTCAGCGCCAGTCTCCCCGACTGGAACACGCCGTTGTACAGGCCCAGCCCGGCGACCGCGCCGAGGTTCTTGTGCACGTAGTCGCGGGGCAGCTCGCCGCGGATCACCGCGGTGATGTTCGGGGCCAGGCGCTTCGCCTGTCGCACCGCGTGCTGCGCGTTGGGCACGCAGAAGCCCCCCACGCCGCCCCCGCTGAGGTCGGGCACGGCGGCGACATCGCCCGCGGTCCAGGCGCCCTCGACGACGTTGCCGTCGGCATCCACGACCTGGAGGGTCGCCTTCGCACGGATGCGGCCGCGCTCCTCGCTGGGCAGGTCGCTGCCCTTGACCACCTGCGGGTTGGCCATGACCCCGGCCGTCCACACGATGATGTCGGTCGGGATGACCTCACCGGTCGACAGCTCGACGTTGCCGTCGACGGCGCCGGTCACCTGGGTGTCGAGGTGCACGAACGCGCCGCGCTTGGCCAGGTCCTTCAGCACCCACTCGCTCGTCTTCAGCGACACCTCGGGCATGATGCGGCCCATCGCCTCCACGAGATGGAAGTGGGTCTCGTCGAAACTCAGCTGCGGGTACTTCGCCAGCAGCGAGGAGGCGAAGTTGCGCAGCTCGGCGAAGGTCTCGATGCCGGCGAAACCGCCGCCGACCACCACGACCGTCAGCAGCCGCTCCCGCGCCGGGCCGGGCGGGAGGGCGGCGGCCTTGTCGAAGTTCGACAGCAGCTTGTCGCGCACCCACACGGCCTCCTCGATCGCCTTCATGCCGATCGCGTTGTCGGCGATGCCCGGGATCGGGAAGGTGCGGGAGACCGAGCCGGCCGTGACGACGATCTGGTCGTACGGGAAGTCGTAGGGCTCGCCGCCGGCGGGAGTGATCGTGGCGACCTTGTTCGCGTGATCGATCGCGGTGACCTTCGCGGTCACCACGTTCGTGCGCTTCAGGTGACGCCGGGTGGAGACCACCGCGTGACGGGGCTCGATGGAACCGGCCGCGACCTCGGGGAGGAACGGCAGGTAGGCCATGTAGGGCAGCGGGTCGACGACGGTGACGTCCGCCTCGCCGCGGCGCAGATGCTTCTCGAGCTTCCACGCGGTATAGAACCCCGCGTAGCCGCCGCCGACGATGAGGACACGGGGGGCGACGGTGGTCTCGGTGCTGGTCACGATGAGGAGGACTCCTGGGATTCAACGGTTGCGCGGGATGCGCGCGCCGATCGGATACGTCGGACAGCAGCGGTGACGCCGAGCGCTATCAGTATAGCGGCGAGCGTGAGCGCCGACAGCGGCAGCGAGCCGTACAGAAGGGTGTCGGGCGTCGGCAGCAGCGGAGAGGATGCCGTCGACGACTGCTCCGCCGCCGGCAGCGCCGGCACCGCCGCCGCGGTCGTGCCCGGATCGGGGGTCGCGGTCACCGCTGCACGCCGGTGCACACGGATCCACTCGCCGAGGTCGCCCATCGGATTCGCCGTGACCACGGCGACGTCGGCCGAGACCGCTGCGGCGGCGTCCAGGATGCCGTAACCGTAGAGCGCGTCGGGAAGGTCGGTCACCCCGGCCGGGGCCTGCGCGGTGCGGATGATCCGATTGATCACGTTCGCCGCATCCAGCTCGGGGTGCGCGGCGCGCACGAGCGCGGCGACGCCGGCGACGATCGGGGCGGCGCCGCTCGTGCCGCTCCAGCTCACGAGGGTGCCGTCGGCGGACACCCCGAGCAGGTCCTCGCTGGGGGCCGCGACGCCGATCGTGATCCCCTGAGTGGACGCCTCGATGCTCGCCTGCCCGTCCGGGCCGACGCCGGCGACCGTGAGGACGCCGGGGATCGTCGCCGGCGCGCCGACCTGGTCGGTGCCGCTGCCCCGGTTGCCGGCCGCGACCACGACCACGACGTCGTGGTCGAAGGCGTAGAGGAACGCGTCGTCCCAGCTGGTGTCCCAGTTCAGCGAGTTCGTCGTGAACGACAGGTTGATGACGTCGGCCCCGTTGTCGACCGACCAGCGGATGGCGTCGGCGACCTGCGTCGCGAACGGCACGGCGCTGCCGCTGTCGATGCCGAGCGAGACCGACAGCAGCTCGGCCTCCGGAGCGACCCCGATCATGCCGGAGACCGCACGCGCCGCGGCGAGGGAGGCGACCCAGCTGCCGTGATCGCGGTCGGAGGAGCCCACCGGCGTGCGGCCGTCGGCGCTGCCCTGGCCGGAGAGATCCGTGCCGGCGGCCACCGCGCCGTCGAAGGCGGAGGCCGTGCCGATGCCGGTGTCGATGATCGCGATGCGCTCGCCCGCGCCCTTCGTGGTCTGCCATGCCTGGGTGACGCCGTTCTCGGTGAGCCAGTACTCCTGCGACTGCACGTCGACGGCGGCGGTCGCGGGCGCCGACGGGGTCAGCGCGGCGGCGATCAGGAGCACGCCGACGACCCC
>JASGDW010000190.1:0-14397 GCA_047606965.1 Microbacterium sp. | reverse complement strand
CTCGGCGGCCCAGGTCGGCAGCACCGAGGTCGGCGCCACGACGAGCACGGGCCCGGCCCCCGGCTCGGAGCGGATGTGCGCGGCCAGGGCGAGCAGCTGCACCGTCTTGCCCAGCCCCATGTCGTCGGCGAGCACGCCGCCGAGCCGATGCGCCCACAGGAACGCGAGCCAGTCGAAGCCCGCGCGCTGGTAGGGGCGCAGCTCGGCCCGCACGCCGTCCGGCACGGGGGCCGGGGGCACGCCGTCCGCGTCGCGCAGCCCCGTCACCAGCGACCGCCACGACAGCGCGGGCTCGCTGACGTCGGCCAGGTCTTCGAACTCGGCCCACAGGTCGGTCTGATGCCGGCTGATGCGGGTCGCCTCGGGCTCCCACTCGTCGAGGTCGGCGGCCTCGGCGAGCAGGTCGCGCAGCCTGTGCAGAGAGGGATGGGCCAGGGAGAAGTACGCCCCGTCGGCGAGCAGGAGCTTGGGCGCGCCACGCGACAGGGCGGTGATCAGCGCGGCGAGCGGGATGCGGCGATCCCCCACGCAGACGACGACGCCCAGGTCGAACCAGTCCGGCTGGTCGCTCTCGGTCGTCCGGACCCGGATCTCCGGCTCCTCGGTGAGCTCGGCGTACCTCCGCGGCGGCGCGTTCCCCTCGACCCGCACATCGGGAAGGCTCTGCCAGACCGGCAGCACCCGCGCCGCGAACTCGGCGGTCTCGACGCCGGCGAGACGGCCCGCCGGTGCGAACGGCGTCCCCATCGCCGCGTCCCACGCCTGTTCCAGGGACGCCGTGAGCGCGGCCTCGGCGGGGGCGTCGCGGTCCGGGTCCGGCGGCGCGTCGAAGGCGATGCGCGGCCGACCCGCGTACGACCATGCGATCCGGTATTCGACCGCGTCGTCCCGCCCGAACGCGACCGCGACGACCGCCGCGGGCGGGGCCGCGACCGGCACCGGGATGTTCGCGGGCAGCCGCACCGCAGTGCGGCGCGCCAGCCGCGGGAGCGCTTCGGCCAGGAACGCGTCGCGCTCTGCCGCGGGCACCGTCATCTCGCCGCCTGCGGCGAGCAGCACGCACAGCGGCTCACTCAGCGCCGCCGGGGCGAGCACGATCGGCACCGGGTCGCGGTCGAGCTCGACGGCGTACACGCCGGCGCCGCCGACCGCGCCGACCACGACCTCGCCGGCGAGGCCCTCGATCTCGGGCACGGCGCGCAGCAGCATCCGGTCACCGTCGTCTCTCACCTCGACGGCCACCGCGCCGCTCGGCGCGAGGCGCACGCTCTGGCCCGTCGCGGCCGGGTGCAGCTCGACGCCGGCGTCGCGGGCGGCCGCCAGATGCGCCCAGAGCAGGGTCGAGCTCCCGCCGTCGAGCGTCAGCCACTCGCCGGATCCGGTCACCGTGCCGGGCGCGGCGCCGCCGGTGAGGATGGTCGCGAGCTCGGTGAGCCAGCGCGCCTGCTGCGGCACGAAGCGCGTACCGCCGCGCCGCACGACCTCCCACGAGGCGTCGCCCCTGATCCAGGCGCCGGTGCGGTCGCTGCGCATGAGGGGGCGCACCGCGAGGCTGAGGTCGTCGTGGCGGGCGACGAGACCGCGCGCCGTGGCCGCCGCGGTGCGCCGGGGTGCCCAGTCGTCGGCGCGGTACGGGCTGCGCTGGCGCAGCTGGACGCCGAGCGCGAGCGGAGTGGTGCCGGTCGCGTCATCGCCCGCCAGGAGCGAGCGCCAGCCCGGTCGGGAGGGAGCCGGCGGACCGAGGGCGGGGGCCGCCGGCGCCGCGGGGACGATGCCGGTGGGCAGCGGGACGGCGGCATGGCGCGCGTTCGAGGTCAGCAGCGTGGCGATGGTGTGCTTGCAGTCCTCCTGCATCGGGCAGGAGCACCGGGCCGAGAGGATGCGGCCGTGCTCGCGGGCCGGGTCGAGCCGGATGCGGCAGCGGTACGTGTTCCGTGCGCTGCCGCGGACCAGCCCCGTCAGCGTGCGGCTCGACTCCTCCCAGTCGATCCGCTGCACGGCGCCGGAGCGGAAATACGCGACGCCGCGGTCGTATCCGCCTCCCCACGCGATCGCCCGGATGTCGGCGAGATCGACGTACGGAGCGGCCATGCGCTCATCCTCGCAGCACCCGCCGACACCTCAGCGGGTGCGGGCGATGCGACCCAGCACGCCGTGCACGAACGGACCCGACTCCTCGGTGGAGAACTCCTTCGCGAGCTCCACGGCCTCGTCGATCGCGACGGCGTCCGGCACCTCGTCGTTGCAGAGGATCTCCCACACGCCGATGCGCAGCACGGCGCGGTCGACGGCCGGCATCCGCTCGAGCTTCCAGTCGCGGGCGTGCGTGACGATCTGCTCGTCGATCTCCTCGCGGGCCGCGATCACGCCGTCGACGATCTCGCGCGCGTAGAGCCACGAGCCCTGCCGGGAGGGCTCGCCCGCGGCGCGCGCCGCCTCCGCGGCGAGCACCACCGCGGGGTCCTCGCCGCGCACGTCTGCCTGGAAGAGGATGTCGAGGGCGCGTTTGCGCGCCTTGCTGCGGGCGCTCACGCGTCAGCTGACGCGGCCGAGGTAGTCGCCCGTGCGGGTGTCGACCTTGACCTTCGTGCCGGTCTCGAGGAACAGCGGCACCTGGATCTCGTAGCCGGTCTCGACGGTGGCGGGCTTGGTGCCGGCCGAGGAGCGGTCGCCCTGCAGACCCGGCTCGGTGTAGGTGATCTCCAGCACGACGGATGCCGGCAGGTCGATGTACAGCGGGTTGCCGTTGTTGAGCGCGATCGTGACCTGCTGGTTCTCGAGCAGGAAGTTCGCCGCGTCGCCGACGGTCGCGGCCGGCACGTTGATCTGGTCGTAGTCGCTCGTGTCCATGAACACGAAGCTGTCGCCGTCGCTGTAGAGGTACTGGAAGTCTCGACGGTCGACGTTCTCGATCTCGATCTTCGCGCCGGCGTTGAAGGTCTTGTCGACGACCTTGCCGGTGAGCACGTTCTTCAGCTTGGTGCGCACGAACGCGCCGCCCTTGCCGGGCTTGACGTGCTGGAACTCCACGACGCTCCAGAGCTGCCCGTCGATCGACAGGACGACGCCGTTCTTGATGTCTGCGGTGGATGCCATGGCTGCGGAGTTTCCGTTCGTGGGTTCGAGTTCGCGGGCCCCGAGCGCGTCGCCGCGCGGCCCGACCGCCCAGTCTAACCGCGAGACGGCATCTGCGCGCCGAGACAGCACGCGGATGCCGCGGTCTCGGCGCGCGGATGCGGTCTCGCGGAGGCGGGTCAGCGCTCGGCGGCGGCGATCGCGTCGACGAGGCGGTCGACGGCGGTGGCGTAGCCGACGACGCCCTCGCCGACGACGTGCACGAGGGCGACGTCGCGCACATAGGAGTGGTGCCGGAACTCCTCGCGCGCGTACACGTTGGAGATGTGGACCTCCGCGACCGGCAGCCCGACGCCGGAGAGCGCATCGCGCAGCACGACCGAGGTGTGGGTCAGGCCCCCCGGGTTGACGACGATGCCGGCGCAGTCGACCCGTGCGGCGTGGATCGCGTCGATCAGGACGCCCTCGTGGTTGCTCTGCACGGCACGCACCCCGAAGCCGCGCGCCGCCGCGGCGTCCGTGGCGATCCGCTCGACGTCGGCGAGGGTCTCATGCCCGTAGATCCCCGGCTCCCGGATGCCGAGCAGGTTCAGGTTCGGACCGTTGACCAGCAGCAGGCGGCGCGGGATGCTCACCGTCACGACGGTACCGCACCGGCAACGGCGCCCTGCGCGGCCATCCGCACCGGGGCGTTGCCGGCGCCGAAGCCGTCGTAGCCGTCGATGCGCTCGACGAACTCGAAGAAGACCTGCCCGATCGTCTCGGTGTAGAAGTTCAGGTACTCGCCCGCCTCGTCGCGGTCGTAGACGATGTCCAGCGCCCGCAGGCGGCCGACGAGGTCCGCCGGCAGGTCGAATCTGGCGGCGAGGTCGTCGTAGTAGTTGCCGGGAATCGGAAGCACCGGAAGCCCCCGCTCGCGCGCGGCCTGGGCGACGGCCAGGATGCCGTGGCAGCGGAAGGCGACATGCTGGCTCGCCCCGCCGGGCAGCCCCCGCTCGGCGAAGATGGGCGGCGCGACGTTCAGCGGCACCCGCACGGCCCCGTCCGGGCTGCGCAGCACCCGTGACTGCACCAGTCCGCGCGGACTGGCCACGTCGGTCCCGCCCGCCGAGCTGAGGCCGAACACGGCCGGATAGAACAGCATGGACTCGTCCACGACCTGCCACGGCTGGGTCAGGCTCACGTGGTCGACCACCTCGATCGACGCCTCGCGCACCGGCTCGCCGTGCTCGAACTCCGACACCCACGCCGGTTCGCCGTCCACGGCCGCCCAGTACACCTCCGTGCCGTCGGGCGCGACGACGGCGGGCAGCAGCTCCTCGTGCGCGTAGGTGCGCCGGTACGCCGCGTGCGCGCCCAGCGCGCGTACGCGCTCGGACTGCCGTGCGGGGTCCTCGACCACGAGGCCGAACGCCGACAGGTGGGGCGCGAGGTCACGGGCGTGCTGCTCGTTCAGCACGATGCGCGCCTGTCCCGCCGACCAGAGCGTGACCGGCTTGGTCCGGTGCCGGCCGCGCGAGGTCAAGCCGGCCTGCTGCAGCATCCGCTCGATCGGCGAGGTGTCCTCCGCCGCGATCTCGACGAAGTCGAACCCGCGCGGCGGGACGACGGCCGGGAGAGGCTCCAGGGCCGGGATGTCGCCGGCACGGGCGGCCACGGCGTCCTCGAGCCAGCGCAGCGACCGGCGCGCGTGCGCCGCGGTGCGGGACGGGTCGGTCTGCCGGAAGGTGTCGTTGAAGACCTCGAGCGACAGCGGGCCGGCGTAGCCGGCGCGCAGGACGTGGGCGGTGAACCCGGCCAGGTCGAAGCCGCCCTCGCCGGGGAAGAGCCGGTGGTGGCGACTCCAGCTGAGCACGTCCATCGACAGGTCGGGGGCGTCGGCGAGCTGCAGGAAGAAGATCTTCTCCCCCGGGATCGTCTCGATGTCCGCCGGATCGTGGCCGCGCGAGAGCACGTGGAACGAGTCGAGGCAGACGCCGACGGCGGGATGGTCGGCCAGCTGCACGATGCGCCAGGCACGCCGGTAGTCGTCGACGAACCGCCCCCAGGCGAGCGCCTCGTACGCGATGCGGATGCCGTATGCCGCGGCGAGCTCGCCGAGCACCCGCAACTGCGCGGCGCTGACCTCGTCGTCGTCGACCGTCGCGGTGGCGACGTTCGAGCAGCAGAGCACCAGATCCATGCCCAGGCGCCGCATGAGCGCGAACTTCGCCTCGGCGCGACGGAACACGCGCACGAACTCGGCCTCGTCGACACCCTCGACGTCACGCATCGGCTGGTACAGGTCGAGCGTGAGCGCGAGGCGATCGGCCAGCGCCCGGATCTCCTCCGGGCTCTCCGGCGCCGCGATCAGATCCGGCTCGAACAGCTCGACGCCGTCGAAGCCCGCGTGCGCGGCCGCGACGAGCTTGTCCCGCAGCGTCCCGGACAGGCACACGGTGGCGATCGACGTCCTCATCCCACGCAATGTACCACCTGGTACATTATGCCGTCGAGCCTCTCGGTTATCCTGAGCACGTGCCCCCCCGCCAGCGCGACGCCGAGCGCACCCGTGCCGAGTTGCTGAGCATCGCCACCGAGGTCTTCGCCGCCGACGGCTACTCGGGCGCTCGGGTGGACGAGATCGCGGAGCGCACCCGCACCACCAAGCGGATGATCTACTACTACTTCGGCAGCAAAGAGGGTCTATACCTCGCGGTGCTGGAACACGCCTACCTCGGCATCCGCGAGGCCGAGCGCCGCATCGACGTCGATCACACCGATCCGGTCGAGGCGATCCGTCAGCTCGCAGAGCTGACGTTCGACCACCATGTGACCCACGACGACTTCATCCGCCTGGTCGCGATCGAGAACATCCACCGCGGCGAGTTCGTCCGACGCATCGACACCCTGCGCACGCTCGCGCAGCCCGCCAAGACGCTGCTGGACGACATCCTCGAACGGGGCCGGGAGGCCGGTCTCTTCCGCAGGGACGTCGACGCGATCGACGTCCATCTCGTGATCAGCGCGTACTGCGTGTTCCAGGTCGCGAACCGCTACACCTTCGGCTACCTGTTCGACGTCGACTTCGCCGATCCGCGCCGACGCGACCGCCTGCGCGCGGTGATCGGCGACGTCGTGGTCGGATGGCTCACGGCTCCCTCGCGATGAGCGCCGCCGGCCCGACGCGCATGAGCGCGCGGAAGTCGGCGTAGAGCACGTCCGCCGCGCGCGCACTGGCCGCCGAGACCGACACGAAGCTGAGGAAGCCGTGATCCAGCCCCGGGAAGACACGGATCCGATGCGGCACACGCCGCTGTTCGAGCCGACGCGCGAACGCCACGTTGTCCCGGAGGAGGAAGTCGTGCCCGCCCACTCCGAGCACGACCGGCGCGACCCGGCTGAGCAGACCGGATCGCGCCGGCGAGACCCGAGGATCGGCGAGCAGGTCGAGACGCCCTCCCAGGTACCATCGCTCGACCACTCCCGGCGCCGTCGTGGACAGATCGGTGACCGGATACGCCAGGAGCTGGCCGGCCAGGCCGATGCCCTCCGCGGCCGCCGCCAGCGCGGTGACCGCCGCGAGGTTTCCTCCGGCGCTGTCGCCGGCGACCGCGATGCGGCGCCCGTCGCCGCCGAGCCGGTCCACGTGCGCCATCGCCCACTCCAGCGCGGCGAACGCGTCGTCTGCGCCCGCAGGGAACGGATGCTCGGGCGCCAGGCGATATCCCACGTTCACGACGACGGCGCCCACGCGGGCGGCGAGACGTCGCGCATGCGCCTCGTGCGCGTCGATGTCTCCGAGGCAGAACCCGCCGCCGTGGAAGTAGAGGAGCGTGGGCAGCGTCGACTCGGGCGCGTCGGCGACCCGCGGCCTCAGAACGCGCGCCGGCACCGCGCCCGCACGGGTCGGGATCGTCACATCCTCGATCGACGCGACGGGCACGCCCACCTGCGGGTAGAAGCGGGTGCGGGCGGCGACCGACTGCGCACGGGCGTCCTCGATCGGCTCGGTCGTCTGGAACCCGTCCAGCCCGGCGTCGCGCAGCGCGCGCCGAAGGTCAGCGACCTCGGGATCGAGAGCATCGATGGCCATGACTCCTCCGTCTCCGCGGGAGGGCACTTGACAGGCGCCCTCCGCGTTGCTTCACTCTGAACGTACCAGTTCGTACACTGGACGCGACAGCGCCGGAACGCCGAGCGCATCCGAGAACCCGTCGCCGGGACGCTGGAACGAAGGAGTGCAGCAGTGGAGACCGCCCGTCCCTTTCTCGTGGGCCTCGTCGGCGCCGGGGTGACGCCGTCGCTCACGCCGCCGATGCACATGGCGGAGGCGCGGTGGTTCGGGCTCGACTACGTGTACCGCCCCATCGACCTCGCCGTGCAGGGGATCGCCCCCGAGCGCATCGGCGAGGTGCTCGACTGGGCCGAGCGGCTCGGCTTCGACGCGCTCAACATCACCCATCCCTGCAAACGGCTCGTGATCGACCACCTCGACCGCGTCGACCCGGTCGCGGCGGCGCTGGGCGCCGTGAACACCGTGCTCCTGGACGGCGGTCGGACCGGCTACAACACGGACACGAGCGGGTTCGAGGCGGCTTTCCGGGACGGCCTCCCCGGCGCGGTCATCGACGACGTCGTCGTCATCGGCGCGGGCGGAGCGGGCTCCGCGGTCGCCGACGCTCTGATGCGCATCGGCGTCGCACGGCTGACGGTCCTCGACCAGGACACCACGCGCGCCGCCGAGGTCGCGGCGGATCTGAGCCTGCGGCACGGCCGCACCGTCTCGACCGGGCCGCTGGAGGCGGCGCTGCGCACCGCCGACGGCGTCGTGCACTGCACGCCCACCGGCATGAGGGATCATCCCGGCCTCCCCTTCGATCCCGACCTGCTGCGCCCCGACCTCTGGGTCGCCGACATCGTGTACGTCCCCCTCGAGACCCCGCTGCTGGCCGCCGCGCGAGAACGCGGGTGCCGCACGCTCGACGGCGGAAGGATGGCCGTCCACCAGGCGGTCGAGGCCTTCGAGCTCATCACGGGCATCCGTCCCGACCTCGGGCGCATGACCACGCACTTCCGCAGTCTTGTCGCCCCGCAACCCGCACCCATCCGATAGGAGAGAACACCCATGTCCGATTCCGCAACGGCGCGGCGGACGCCCGTACGGGCCGCCGTCGCCAGCTTCTTCGGGAGCGCCGTCGAGTACTACGACTTCTTCCTCTTCGGCTCGGCCTCCGCCCTGATCTTCCCGCACGTGTTCTTCCCCGACAGTGACCACGCCTCGCTCGTCATGTCGTTCGCGACGTTCGGGGTGGCCTATGTCGCGCGTCCGGTCGGGGCGGTCATCCTCGGTCACTTCGGCGACCGCATCGGTCGACGGCGAGTGCTGCTGTTCACGCTGCTGCTGATGGGCCTGTCCACCTTCGCCATCGGCTGCATCCCCGATTTCTCGCAGATCGGCTGGGCGGCCGCGGCGCTGCTCGTGCTGTGCCGGGTGCTGCAGGGGCTCTCTGCCGCGGGCGAGCAGGCCGGCGCCTCCTCCCTCACCCTCGAGCACGCCCCCGACGATCGTCGGGCCTTCTTCACCTCGTGGACGTTGACGGGCACGCAGGGCGGGCAGATCCTCGCCGCCCTGGCGCTCCTGCCGGTCGCCGCCGTTCCCGACGAGGCGAAGTACACCTGGGCCTGGCGCATCCCGTTCTGGCTCAGCGCCGTCATCGTCGTGATCTCCTTCCTCATCCGCCGGACTCTGAGCGAGACGCCCGACTTCGAGCGCGCCCAGAACGCGGGAACCCTGGCGAAGGTGCCCGTCGGGGTGCTGCTGCGCGACCACTGGCGCGACGTGGTGCGCGTGATCCTGTGCGCGTTCATCGCCGTCGTCTCGACGGTCCTGGGCAATCTCGCCCTCGCCTACGGTGTCGCGATCGGGCTGTCGCAGAGCCTGAACCTCTATCTCGTGCTGGCCGCGAACATCGGGGCGATCCTGACGCAGCCGCTGTGGGGCGTGCTCGCCGACCGCATCGGACGCAAGCCCGTGTTCGTCTACGGCGCACTGTCCTCCGCGGTGTTGGTCCCCCTCTACATGCTCTCGATGGGCAGCGGCAACACCTTCCTCGTGTTCGTGATGGCGGTCGTGTCGTTCCCCCTCGCCTATGCCGCCGCCAACGCGGTGTGGCCGTCGTTCTACGGCGAGATGTTCGACACCCGTGTCCGCTTCTCCGGCGTCGCCCTCGGCACGCAGCTCGGCTTCCTCGTCGCGGGCTTCGCCCCGAGCATCGTCACCGCGCTGGGCGGCGTCGGCTCCGACGGGCTGTGGGTGATCACGCTGTTCACCGGCGTCGTCTGCCTGATCGCGACGGGCAGTGCGCTCACCGCGCGCGAGACCAGGTCGGTGCCGACCTCGCAACTGGGTGCGCCGCGGGAGAAGGCGGCCAAAAGGACGGCGACGGCCGTCGCCTGAGCCGGTGCGCAGGGGCGGGCGACGCACCGGGATGCGCCTCGCCCGCCCCTCAGCCGGCGATCTCCTGGTACGCGGCGAACAGCAACGACTCGTCCGGCGCCTGCAGCACGGTCGGGCGGGCGATGTCGTCGAGCACGATGAAGCGCAGCATCCCGCCGCGGCTCTTCTTGTCGCGCTGCATCGTCGCCAGCAGCTGCGGCCAGGCGCCGGCGCGGTAGACGGTAGGCAGGCCCAGCGAGGTGAGGATGTCGCGGTGACGCGCGACGGCCTGGTCGGACAGGCGCCCGGCCAGCCGCGACAGCTCGGCGACGTACATCATGCCGACCGACACCGCGGCGCCGTGACGCCAGCGATAGCGTTCCGCGTGCTCGATCGCGTGGCCGAGCGTGTGACCGTAGTTGAGGATCTCGCGCAGCCCGCCCTCGCGGAAGTCCTCGCCGACGACCTGCGCCTTCATCTCGATCGCCAGCTCCATGCACCGGCGGAAGGACGCCGAGGCGGGGTCGACGATGGCGTCGGGCTCCGCCTCGATCCGTTCGAGGATCTCCGGACTCCAGATGAGACCGCTCTTGACGACCTCGGCGAAGCCGGCGACCGCCTCGTTGTGCGGCAGGGTGTCCAGGAACGCGAGGTCGCAGACCACCCCCCGCGGCGCCCAGAACGCGCCCACGAGGTTCTTGCCCTCCGCCGTGTTGACGCCGGTCTTGCCGCCGACGGCGGCGTCCACCATCGCGAGCACGGTCGTCGGCACGAGCACGACCTGGACGCCGCGCAGCCAGGTGGCGGCGACGAACCCGGCGAGGTCGGTGACCGCTCCCCCGCCCAGGCCCACGACCGCGTCGCTGCGCGTGAAGTCGGCCTGCCCCATGACCTGCCAGCAGAACGCCGCGACCTCGATGCGCTTGCCCTGCTCGGCGTCCGGGATCTCGGCGAGCAGCACCTCGCGGGCGCCGTCCGCCCGCAGCCGCTCGCGCAGGCGTTCCGCCTGATCGGCGAGCGGGGGCGCGTGCACGAGGAGGACCTTCCGCACCGACGCCGCCAGCGCGTCGCCGACACGATCGAGCAGGTCGCGGCCGACCACGACCTCGTAGGGCGCGTCGCCGGGCACGGCGATCACGGTCGACCCGGTCATACGTGCGCTCCCGGGGCGCGGGTGCCCGCCCACGCCACGACGGCGGTCACGATGTCGGAGAGCGGTCCGCGGGAGGTGTCGAACTCGACGTCGGCGACGGCGTCGTAGAGCGGTCTGCGCTCGTCGAGGATGCGCTGCCACGCCGCCATCGGATCCTCGCCTTGCAGCAGCGGCCGCGCCGCGCCGGCGATGCGACGGGCCACGACCTGCGGGGCGACGGACAGCAGCACCACGGGATGCTCGCGCAGCGCCTCGCGGGTGCGCGCATCGAGCACCGCGCCCCCGCCGAGCGCGAGCACGCCGGGCTCGCCGAGCGCCCGGACGGCGACCTCCCGCTCGATCTCGCGGAACCCGGCCTCCCCCAGGCTGCGGAACAGCTCGGGGATCGGCCCGTGCTCGCGCACGATGAGCACGTCGGTGTCCGCGAAGGGCACGCCGAGCGCCTTGGCCACGCGACGTCCGATGCTCGTCTTGCCGGCGCCCATCGGACCCACCAGGACCAGCGACGGCGTCTGGACTGCGCTCATTCGGGCAGACCCGGATCGCCGGCGGCGGTGCGCAGCGACGCCGGGATCGCGTCGAGGTAGGCCCGCAGGTTGCGCGCGGTCTCGGCGACGTTGTCCCCGCCGAACTTCTCGAGCACGCTGCCGCCGAGCACGATCGCCACCATCGCCTCGGCGACGACGCCCGCGGCGGGCACGGCGCAGACGTCGGAGCGCTGATGGTGGGCGGGGGCGACCTCTCCGGTGGCGACGTCGACGGTGCGCAGCGCGTGGGGCACGGTCGCGATCGGCTTCATCCCGGCGCGCACCCGCAGCACCGTGCCGGTGGACATGCCGCCCTCGGTCCCCCCGGCGCGGTCGCTGCCGCGCACGATGCCGTCGCCCTGGATGAACAGCTCGTCGTGCGCGGCGGACCCGCGGCGGGTGGTCGTGACGAAGCCGTCGCCGACCTCGACCCCCTTGATGGCCTGGATGCCCATGAGCGCCTGCGCGAGCCTGCCGTCCAGGCGCCGGTCCCACTGCACGTGGGAGCCGAGCCCGGGCGGCACGCCGTAGGCGAGCACCTCGACGATGCCGCCGAGCGTGTCGCCGTCCTTCTTGGCCGCGTCGACCTCGGCCACCATGCGGGCGCTGGTGTCCGCGTCGAAGCAGCGCAGCGGATCCGCGTCGAGCGCCTCGACGTCGTCGGGGCGCGGCAGCGGCGCGTCGTCGGGCACCCGGACGGGGCCGATCGAGAGGGTGTGGCTGACCAGACGGATGCCGAGCTCGCCCAGGAACGCGCGCGCGAGCGCGCCCAGCGCGACCCGCGCCGCGGTCTCCCGCGCGCTCGCGCGCTCCAGGATGGGGCGGGCGTCGTCGAAGCCGTACTTCTGCATGCCGACGAGGTCGGCGTGGCCGGGCCTGGGACGGGTCAGCGCCGCGCCGCGGCCGCGCGAGCGGTCGGTGAGCTCGACGGGCTCCGCGCTCATGACCTCGACCCACTTGGGCCACTCGGTGTTGCCGATCCGCAGCGCGACGGGGCTGCCCATCGTGAGCCCGTGCCGCACGCCGCCGGAGATCGTCAGCTCGTCCTCTTCGAACTTCATCCGCGAGCCGCGACCGTAGCCGAGCTTCCGGCGGGCCAGATCCTCCTGGATGGCGGCCCGGGAGACGGGGACGCCCGCCGGCAGTCCCTCCATGATGGCGACGAGTTCGGGGCCGTGCGATTCGCCGGCGGTGAGGACGCGGAGCATTGCCCTAGTCTCCCACGGCGCCGGCGGCGAGGGCGGCGCGCATGGCGGCGACCACGGCCGGCTCGTCGGCGAGGGGCTGGTCGGGGCTGCCGGCGGTGAACACGCGCACCTGCAGCAGGGCCTGCTGCAGCAGCATCCCGAGCCCGTCCCAGGCGGGCGCGCCGAGGCGTTGCCAGGCGAGGGCGAGCGAGCTCGGCCAGTGGCCGTAGACGACGTCGTACAGGGCGCCGCCGCACGCGGCGAGCAGGGCCGCGGAGTCGTCGGCGAGGCGCGCGCCGCCGGGGAGGGCGGCGACCGTCAGCGGGACCGCGGCCGGCGACTCGGCGGGCAACGGCGCCGGCGTCACGGCCACGCCCAGCTCGTCGCCGAGCTCCTGCAGGGGGGTGACGGCGCCGAGGCGGCGCAGCACGACCTCCACCTCGGCGACCCCGAGCTCGGCGAGGGCGACGAGCGCAGAGGCGGCCGTCTTGCCCGCCCCGACGATGCGGGCGCGGTCGATCCCGTCGAAGCCGCGCTCGCGCAGGTCGCGGGCGAGCCCCCCGACGTCGGTGTTGAATCCGTGCGGGCCGCCGTCCGTGAGCAGATAGGTGTTCACGGCCCCGGTGAGCTCGGCGTGGCGGTCGCGCGTCGCCGCGTCGCGCCAGGCGACGCCCTTCAGCGGCATGGTCAGCGACAGTCCGCGCCACGAGGCGTCGAGCCTCGCGACGGCGCCGGGGAACCCGTGCTCGTCGACCCGCAGGCGCCCGTACCCCCAGTCCAGGCCCAGCGCGTCGTAGGCGGCGCGGTGGAGCTGCGGCGAACGGCTGTGGTCGACGGGATCGCCCCATACGGCCAGGTGCACCTCACTGGCAGTAGGCCGCATTCTCGCTCTCCGCGCACCAGGCCTGCATCTCGGCCACCGCCGCCTCGTGCTCCTCGTAGGTGTCGGAGAACACGGTCTCACCGGTCTGCAGGTTCACGGCGACGAAGTAGAGCCACGAGCCGTCGGCGGGGTTCAGCGCCGCGTCGATGGCGTCCTCGCCCGGCAGGCTGATGGGCCCCGGCGGCAGCCCGGTGATGACGTAGGTGTTGTAGATGTTGGAGGTGTCCTCCCGCTCCTCCTCGGTCGTCCACACCGTTCCTGTCAGACCGGCGCCGTAGGCGACCGTCGCGTCGGACTGCAGCGGCATCCCGTCGGCGATGCGGTTGAGGAACACCCGGGCGATCTTGGGCATGTCGTCGGTGCTGCCGGCCTCCTTCTGCACGATGGAGGCCAGGGTCAGCACCTCGAGCCGGTCGGACTCCGCGACGCCGAGCGCGTCCAGGCGGGAGAACATCTCGTCGACCATGCGGGCGATCGCGTCGTACGCGGTCACGTCCGGGTCGAAGGTGTAGGTCGCCGGGAACAGGAACCCCTCGATGCTCGGCGCCTCGGCCGGCACGCCGAACTGGGTGTAGTCGGCGGCCTCAGCCAGAAGGTCGTCGTAGGACAGACCGGTGGCGTCGGCGACCCGCTGGAGGGCGTCCTCGTACCCGAGCCCCTCCGGGATCACGACGGTGTCGGTGAGCTTGTTAGCGGAGTCCATCAGCGCGGTCAGCGCGGCCGCCGAGCTCATCTGCTGCTGCAGCTGATAGACGCCCGGCTGGAACGTCGGGTTCTGCGCGGTCGAGATGAGGTAGTCGTAGAACGCGGAGGAGGTCTTGGTCACGCCCGCCTCGTAGAGGCTCTCGGAGATCGTGGCGCCGGTGTCGCCGGAGACGATCGTGACGGTGACCGATCCGGTCGCGATGCCGTCCTCGTAGTCCGTCGAGTCGCCCCACCCCATGACGTCGCGGATCTTGTCGCCGTAGGTGTCCCAGGCCCACAGGCCGCCGCCGGCGATGCCGCCCAGCAGCACGACGACGACGCCGAGCGCGATCCAGAGGCCGCGACGGCGGCGGCGCCTGTTCGGAGCGGGCGGAGGGGAGCCGACCGCGTCGGTCGTGGCGCGGCCCGCGAACAGGTCGTGCAGATCGGCGGCGTCGCCCTCCGGTGCG
>JASGDW010000189.1:0-7743 GCA_047606965.1 Microbacterium sp. | reverse complement strand
CGCGCCGAACGCCCCGCGGGCAGCCAGAGCGCGGCGACCGCGGCGAGCAGCAGCACCGCGGCGCCGGTCAGCACGGCCGGTTTGGCGGCGTCTACGTACATGGTCGGCAGCAGCTGACCGCCGGCGCCGACGAAGATCGCCGTCATGACGGCGGTGCCCAGCGCCACGCCGATCTCGCGCACGGTCGAGTTCACGCCTGACGCGGTCGCGTGATCGACGCCGGGCAGCGTCGCCAGCAGCGCGGTCGCCGAGGGGGCGAACACGAGCGCCATGCCGATCCCGGCGAGCAGGAACGGCGCCACCAGATCGACGTAGGGCACGGTCTCGGTCATGATCAGCGCGAGCCACGCCAGCGCGACCCCCTGCATCAGCAGCCCCGCGGCCATCAGGACGCGGGTGCCTACGCGCGGCGCGAGCAGACCCGCGACCGGCGCGACGAACATCGGCGCGATCGTCCACGGCGTCGTCTGCACGGCCGCCTCCAGCGGCGTCGCTCCCTGCACGACCTGCAGGTACTGGATCAGGATGAACACCGCGCCGAACGTGCCGAAGCTGAACGCGAAGCCGACGAGGTTGGTCAGCGAGAACGACCTGTCGCGGAACAGCCGCAGCGGGATGAGCGGGGTGCGCGTGCGCGCCTGCCAGCCGATGAACGCGAGCAGCAGCGCGGCGCCGGCGACGATCTCGGCGATGACCCCGAACGAGCCCCAGCCGTCGTCGTTGCCGCGGACGATGGCGTGCACCAGCGCGAGCACGCCGGCGCCGGCCAGCGCCGCGCCGAGCACGTCGATCCGCGCCTTCGCGCCGAAGTCGTTGTTCAGCGCGAGCTGCGCCAGCGGGATCGCGACGACCGCGACCGGCACGTTGATCCAGAAGATCGCCTGCCAGTTCCAGCCCTCGACGATCGTCCCGCCGATGAGCGGGCCGAGCGCGACGCCGAGCCCCGAGACGCCGCCCCAGATGCCGATCGCGGCCGGGCGGACGCGTTCCGGCACGCCCCCGGCCAGCAGCGCGAGCGAGAGCGGCATGACCCCGGCGCCGCCGAAGCCCTGCAGCGCACGCGCCGCGATCAGCTGTCCCGGGTCGGTCGCCAGCGCCGACAGCGCCGAGCCGGCGCCGAAGACCGCGATCCCGGCGAGGAACACGGTGCGCCGGCCGAAACGGTCGCCGAGCGCCGCCGCGACGAGGATCGTCGAGGCGAATGAGAGCGTGTAGGCGTTGACGAACCACTGCAGCTCCTCGACTGTCGCGCCCAGCTCGGCGTGCAGCACCGGCAGCGCGTTGGTCATCACGAGGTTGTCGAGGGTCGCCATGAACATCGGCAGGGATGCGGCGGCCACCACGAGGCCGAACGGCCGGCGGCGTGCGGGGATGGGGTCCGGCATGACGACTCCAGTATTGTAATTGGATGATTACTTCAGGAGGGCCACTGTAGTAATCCGTTGATAACATGTCAACATGGCAGACGCGAAAACGCCCCGGCTGAGCTCCGACGAGCGCCGCGAGCAGATCATCGAGGCCGCTCTCGCCGTCTTCGGGGCGAAGGGGTACGTCGGCGCCCGCACCGACGACATCGCCCGGGCCGCCGGGGTCTCGCAGCCCTATGTGGTGCGGCTGTTCGAGACGAAGGAGAACCTGTTCGTCGCCGCCATCCAGGAAGCGCTGGCCCGCATCGTCGCCGCCTTCCGCGCCGCCGTCGACGACACGACCGGCGACGAGCCGCTGCAGGCGCGCATCGGCCATGCCTACGTCGAGCTGCTGCAGGTGCGGGGCCTGCACCAGACCCTGAGCCAGGCGTTCCTGCTCGGCGCGCATCCCGTGATCGGGCCCTGCGCGCGCGACGGGTTCGCCCGCGTCTGGTCGCTGCTGCGCGAGGCCGGCTTCGACGCGCTCACCGCCAAGGAGTTCCTCGCCGAGGGGATGCTGATCAACACGCTGATCGGCCTGCGCCTCGCCGACGACTACGGCCACGATCCCCGGGTGGACGAGCTGTTCGACGCCTGCTTCCCGGCGGAGAAGGCGACGGTGCTCGCCGTCGCCCCCCGTGCCGGCGAGCCCTGGTGATCCGCTGCGGGTCCGCAGACCGGTCCGGGTAGGCTGGGCGGGTGAGCATGGAGATCGAGATCGGCCGCGCCAAGCGCGCCCGCCATGCGTACACCTTCGACGACATCGCCGTTGTGCCGTCCCGGCGTACGCGCAACCCGGAGGACGTCTCGACCGCCTGGTCGATCGACGCGTTCCAGTTCGACATCCCGGTGCTCGGCGCGCCGATGGACTCGGTCGTCTCCCCGCGCACCGCGATCATGCTGGGCCAGCTGGGCGGAGTCGGCGTGCTCGACCTCGAAGGGCTGTGGACCCGCTACGACGACCCCGAGCCGATCCTCGACGAGATCGCGGCGCTCCCCGAGGACGGCGCGACCAGGCGGATGCAGGAGCTCTACGCCGCCCCGATCAAGCCGGAGCTCGTGCGCGACCGCCTTGCCGAGATCCGCTCCGCCGGCGTCACGGTCGCCGGCGCCCTCACTCCGCAGCGCACCCAGGAGCTGTACGAGACGGTCGTGGCCGCCGGCGTCGACCTGTTCGTCATCCGTGGCACGACCGTCTCCGCCGAGCACGTCTCGAGCGTGGCGGCTCCGCTGAACCTGAAGAAGTTCATCTACGACCTCGACGTGCCGGTCATCGTCGGCGGGGCCGGCACCTACACGGCCGCCCTCCACCTCATGCGCACCGGCGCCGCCGGCGTGCTCGTCGGCTTCGGCGGCGGGGCGACCTCCACGACACGGACGACGCTCGGCATCCACGCCCCCATGGCCACCGCGGTGGCCGACGTCGCGGGCGCGCGCCGGGACTACCTGGACGAGTCCGGCGGCCGCTACGTGCACGTCATCGCCGACGGCGGCGTGGGCACCTCCGGCGACATCGTCAAGGCGCTCGCGATGGGGGCGGACGCCGTGATGCTCGGCGTCGCGCTCGCCCGCGCGACCGATGCGCCCGGCCGCGGCTACCACTGGGGCCCGGAGGCGCACCATCCCAAGCTGCCGCGCGGCCGCCGCGCGGCGGTCGGCCAGGTCGCCCCGCTCGAGGAGGTCCTGTACGGGCCCGCGCCCGTCGCCGACGGCACCGCGAACCTCATCGGGGCGCTGCGCAAGTCCATGGCGACGACCGGGTACTCGGAGCTCAAGGAGTTCCAGCGCGTCGAGGTGGTCGTCGCCCCCTACCGCTCGTGACGGACGCCGAGCCGCGCCCGCCGGCCGGCGACGACATCCCCGAGGCGTTCCCGCCGACGCTGCGGGAGGTCATGCTCCGGCCGCGCTGGCTCGGCATGCTCGCGCTGTGCCTGGTCGTCGCGGGCGTGTTCGCCTGGCTCGGCCAGTGGCAGCTCGGCCGCGCGTTGGCGACCCCCGCCGCGTCGACCACCAGCAGCGAGAGCGTCCTGCCGATCGACGAGGTGATCGCGCCCGGCGAGAACCTGGTCGACACGGAGGAGGGCCAGCGGGTCGAGGTGGCCGGCACATTCGTGGCCGGGGACTTCATCGTCGTCTCCTCGCGCTACAACGACGAGGTCGAGGGCTACTGGGTGACCGCCCAGCTGCGGCGCGACGACACGGTCGAGCCGACCTCCGTCGCGGTGGCGCTGGGGTGGACCGCGGATGCCGAGAGCGCGGCCGCCGCGGCGTCCGCGCTCGATGCGCAGACCGAGGCCGATCCCGACGCGGTCGTGACGGTCACCGGGCGGCTCATCGCCGACGAGGGGCCGTCGCTTCCTGCCGGCAGCGACCCGCTCGAGCTGACGACCATGTCGCCGGCCGCGCTGCTGGGACGCTGGCACGACGTCGACGCCCTCGACGTCTACCGGCCGTACCTGGTCTCGGACGCCGCGTTCGCCGGCCTCGCGCAGATCGACTCGCCCGCCCCCGAGTCCGGGTCGAGCGTGAACTGGCTGAACATCTTCTACGCCGCCGAATGGGCGGTGTTCGCGGGCTTCGCCTTCTACCTCTGGTACCGGCTCGCGAAGGACGCCTGGGAGAAGGAGCTCGAGGATCTGGCGGAGGGCGCCGGCGCGGCGTCCTGACCCGGACGCCCGGGTAGGATGGAGCCCATGCCGCAGCCCCGACTCGCCACGTTCCCGGCGATCCGCACGGCGCTGAGGTTCTACCAGGTCTGCTCGATCGTCACCGGCTCGATGCTGCTGCTGCTGGTCGGCGAGATGATCGTGAAGTACGGGCTCGGCTACGAGCTGTTCGCCGGCGGCTCCGGCGGGGCGCTGTGGTTCGCGGAGATGACCGAGCTCGGCCAGTCCTCCGGCGACGGGGTCAATGTCTCGACGCTGATCCTCATCGCGCACGGCTGGTTCTACGTCGTCTACCTGTTCAGCTGCTTCCGGGTGTGGAGCCTCATGCGCTGGGCCCTCGGCCGTTTCCTGCTGCTCGCCCTCGGCGGGGTGGTCCCGCTGCTGTCCTTCTTCCTCGAAGGGTTCATCGCCCGGCAGGTGCGCACGTACCTGGCCGCGCGCGAGGCGGCGGAGGCCGCGGCCGCGCTCGGCGACGGGTCCACGCTCACGCAGACCATCGACCGCCCCTGACCCACCCAGAGAGCCATCCGGTGACCGAGCAGACCGAAACCTCCCAGCGTCCTGTCCTGGTCGTCGACTTCGGCGCCCAGTACGCCCAGCTCATCGCCCGCCGGGTGCGGGAGGCGGGGGTGTACAGCGAGATCGTGCCGCACACCGCGACCGCGGCGGAGATCGCTGCGAAGAACCCGGTCGCGCTGGTGCTCTCGGGCGGCCCGTCGTCCGTGTACGAGCCGGGAGCGCCGAGCCTCGACCCCGAGGTGTTCGCGCTCGGGGTGCCCACGCTCGGCATCTGCTACGGCTTCCAGGTCATGGCGCGGGCGCTGGGCGGCGAGGTCGCCAACACCGGCCTGCGCGAGTACGGCGCGACGGATGCCGCGCTCGTCGGCGACGGCGGGGTGCTGCTGCACGGGCAGCCGGCCGCGCAGAACGTGTGGATGAGCCACGGCGACCAGGTCTCGAGGGCGCCCGAGGGGTTCGAGGTGCTCGCCTCCACCGCCGCGACGCCGGTCGCCGCGTTCGGCAACGCCGAGAAGTGCCTCTACGGGGTGCAGTGGCACCCCGAGGTGAAGCACTCGGACTACGGCCAGAGCGTGCTCGAGAACTTCCTGCACCGGGCCGCGCGTCTTCCCGCCGACTGGAACAGCGGCAACGTGATCGCGGAGCAGGTCGCGCGCATCCGCGAGCAGGTCGGCACCGGCCGGGTGCTCTCGGCGCTGTCGGGCGGCGTCGACTCCGCGGTCTCGACCGCGCTCGTGCACGAGGCCGTCGGCGACCAGCTCGTCGCCGTCTTCGTCGATCACGGGCTGCTGCGCAAGGGCGAGCGCGAGCAGGTCGAGAACGACTACGTGGCCTCCACCGGCGTGCGCCTGATCACCGTGGACGCGCGGGAGACGTTCCTGAACGCGCTGGCCGGCGTCAGCGACCCGGAGCAGAAGCGGAAGATCATCGGCCGCGAGTTCATCCGCGCGTTCGAGAAGGCGCAGCGAGATCTCGTGGCCGAGGCCGAAGCCTCGGGGGAGCCGATCCGCTTCCTCGTGCAGGGCACCCTCTACCCGGACGTGGTCGAGTCCGGCGGCGGCACGGGCACCGCGAACATCAAGAGCCACCACAACGTGGGCGGGCTGCCGGATGACCTGCGGTTCGAGCTCGTCGAGCCGCTGCGCACCCTGTTCAAGGACGAGGTGCGCGCGATCGGGCGTCAGCTGGGGCTGCCCGAGGAGATCGTCGCACGGCAGCCGTTTCCGGGCCCCGGCCTCGGCATCCGGATCGTGGGCGAGGTCACCGCTGACCGCCTCGAGATCCTGCGTGACGCCGACGCCATCGCCCGCGAGGAGCTGACGAAGGCGGGTCTGGACGGCGAGATCTGGCAGTGCCCGGTCGTGCTCCTGGCCGACGTCCGCTCGGTCGGCGTGCAAGGCGACGGCCGCACCTACGGCCACCCGATCGTGCTGCGCCCGGTCTCGTCGGAGGACGCGATGACCGCCGACTGGACCCGGCTGCCCTACGACGTGCTCTCGAAGATCTCGAACCGCATCACGAACGAGGTGCGGGAGATCAACCGGGTCGTGCTCGACGTGACGAGCAAGCCGCCGGGGACCATCGAATGGGAGTGAGACCCGGCGCGCCGGTGCGCTCCGCGGAGACGCGCGCGTGACGACTCCGGCACCGGGTCCCGCCGTCGGCGCTGCGCTGAGAACCGGAGATGTTGCGAGATTCGGATCGAAGGCCGCGAAAGCCTCCGAATCTCGTCACATCTCCGAATCTCGTCACGCGGGTGCGGGTGCGCAGGCGCGTGTTGAAGCGGGTGCCCGGGCGGGTGCGGACGGCGAGCTGCCCGAGGCCTCGTACCTGCTGCTGGCCAGCCGGCTCGTGCCGGGACTGGACGGCGGGTTCACGGTGTCGGTCATGCGTCGTGCGGTCGACATCGCCGCGGCGACTGGGGAGTTCCCGCTGCTGTTGACCGTCGACCTCGGCGACGGCCATGACGTCGATCGCGCCGAGTGGCATCGGCGGGGCATGCTGCCCGATCTGTCGCGGCTGCGGAACCTGTTCGACGACGCCCGCGCCGACCCGTCGTGGCTGATCGCCGCGGTCTCCCCGGCCGGGGCCGTGTCACAACTCCGCCTGGATGCCGCCGAGGAGGCCGTGCGGGGGGTTCCCGGGGCTGTTCGGGCGGAGTTGCGACACGGTCGGCGGCTGATCACCGACGCCGCCGGCGAGCCGGTCCTCGAGCTGCCCTACGGCGGCGAGCCCGCGACCTGGCACCTCACCGAGGAGCCCGTGACCGTGTTCGCCGGTGGGAGGCCGGTGGGGGAGCTGCGCGGCTACCGCGAGCTCTACCGGGTGTGGATCGACCGTGTCGTGGCTGCGGAGCGGGCGCGACGCCGCCCGGTGGTCCTCGTGTGCGAGTCGCGGCAGATCGGCGAGCTGCTCGTCGACGACGGCGCGGGGCGGGGTCGCCCGGCCGTGCCGATCCTGCACACCACGCACGCGTGCCACCTCGAGCCGCCCTATTCGTGGGACGGCCCTCTTCAGCCGGCGTGGGAGCGGTGGCTGCGCGTCGCCGACCGCTTCGAGGGCGTTCTGTGGCTCACCTCGGCCCAGCGGGACGACGTGGCACGGCGCGTGGACGGCATCCGCTCGTTCGTCGTCCCGCACCCGGCGCCGCCGCCTGTGACGGATGCCGCGGTCGAACCCGGCCGTGTGGTCATGCTCAACACGCTCATCCCGCGCAAGCGGGTCGATCATGCCGTGCGCGCGGTCGCGCAGGTTCCCGGCGCGCGGCTGGTGGTCTACGGCGACGGCCCGGAGCGTGCGGCGATCGCCCAGCTCGCCGCGCGGCTGGACGCCGACGTCGAGCTCGCCGGCCACATCGCCGACCCCGAGGTCGGATGGCGCGGCGCGGACGTGCTCGTGCTGACGAGCGCGTCGGAGGGGCAGGCGCTCGTGGTGCTGGAGGCCCTCGCCCACGGCGTGCCGGTGGTGTCGTACGACATGCCCTACGGTCCTCGGGACACGCTCGCCGCCGGCGGCGGCGTCCTCGTGCCCTCCGGCGACGTCCCGGCGCTCGCCGCCGCGGTCGCCGGGATCGTCGGCGACCGGGGACGCCGTGCCGCGCTGTCGGCGGAGGCGCTCGCCTCGGCCGCGCGGATGGGTGCGGCATCCTCGAT
>JASGDW010000188.1:0-3375 GCA_047606965.1 Microbacterium sp. | reverse complement strand
GTGCTCAACATCGCGCAGGCCGGCGACCACATCGTCTCCTCCAGCTCGATCTACGGCGGCACCTACAACCTCTTCAAGTACACGCTGGCCAAGCTCGGCATCGAGACGACCTTCGTCGAGAACCAGGACGACGCCGAGGAGTGGCGCCGCGCCGTCCGCCCCAACACGAAGCTGTTCTTCGCGGAGACGATCGGCAACCCGAAGATCAACGTCCTCGACATCCGCACCGTCGCCGACGTGGCGCACGAGGCCGGCGTGCCGCTGATCGTGGACAACACGATCGCGACGCCGTACCTCATCAAGCCCTTCGAGCACGGCGCCGACATCGTCGTGCACTCGGCGACGAAGTTCCTCGGCGGTCACGGCACCACGATCGGCGGCATCATCGTCGACGGCGGCCGTTTCAGCTGGACCCAGCACGCGGAGCGCTTCCCTGGGCTGACCACCCCCGATCCCTCGTATCACGGCGCGGTCTACACCGACGCGGTGGGCGACGCCCTGGCGTACATCATCAAGGCCCGGGTGCAGCTGCTGCGCGACCTCGGCTCGGCGATCTCGCCCAACAGCGCCTTCCTGCTCATCCAGGGGATCGAGACCCTGTCGCTGCGCATCGAGCGCCACGTGCAGAACGCGCAGGAGATCGCGGAGTGGCTCGAGAGCCGCGACGACGTCGCGTCGGTCAACTACTCGGGCCTGCCCACCTCGCCGTGGTACGCCGCCGCCAACGCCTACGCGCCCAAGGGCGTCGGCGCGGTGCTGTCCTTCGAGCTGAAGGGCGGCGTCCCCGCCGGTCGCGAGTTCGTCAACAGCCTCACGCTGTTCAGCCACCTCGCCAACATCGGCGACGTGCGCTCGCTCGTGATCCACCCGGCGTCCACGACCCACTCGCAGCTCACCCCCGAGCAGCAGCTGACCGCGGGCGTCACCCCGGGCCTCGTGCGCCTGTCGGTGGGCATCGAGAACGTCGACGACCTCAAGGCGGACCTGGAGCAGGCCCTGGACGCCGCGCGTGCGCTGTCGGAGGCCGCGCGCGCCTGACGGGTTCGCATCGCACGGATGCCCCGGAGCCCCGGCTCCGGGGCATCCGTCGTGCACGCGGGGCGACGCGTAACACAGGCACGGGACCGCCGGACGCTCCGGGAGAATGGATACCGACCCGAACGCGAAAGGCGCGCCGTGGACTGGCAGACCTCCGAAGACACCGTGCCCAGCGCGCCGGTGACCGAGGCGGACGCGCGCCTGCTCCGCGGCGGCCGGCCGCCCGCGACCGGAGCCTGGCGCGACGGGGATCCGGTCGGCGACCGCCGCTTCGCCGCGTTCGGGGCCTTCCGCACCGAGGGCGGCGCCGAACTGCCCGGCTTCCGACTCGCCTACGAGACCTGGGGCGAGCTGAGCGGCGCCCGCGACAACGCCGTGCTCGTCGTCCACGCCCTCACCGGCGACAGCCACGTCCGCGGAGACGCGGGCCCGGGGCATCCGACCGCGGGCTGGTGGCCCGACGTCGTCGGGCCCGGCGCGGCGATCGACACGGATCGCTGGTTCGTCGTCGCGCCCAACATGCTCGGCGGCTGCCAGGGCTCCACGGGCCCCGCGAGCATCGCCCCGGACGGCTACGAGTGGGCCTCCCGCTTCCCGTACCTGACGATCCGCGATCAGGTCCAGGCCCAGCGCGCCCTCGCCGACGCGCTCGGCGTCGACCGCTGGGCCGCGGTGATCGGCGGGTCGATGGGGGGCATGCACGCCCTGGAGTGGGCGATCTCGCATCCGGAGCGCGTGGCGCGCGTGGGCGTCCTCGCCGCTCCCCCGGTGAACACCGCCGACCAGATCGCGCTGAACTCGGTGCAGCTGGAGGCGATCCGCGTCGACCCGGGCTTCGCGGGCGGCGAGTACTACGACGCCGCGCCGGGCGAGGGCCCGCACCGCGGTCTCGCGCTCGCCCGCCGCATGGCGCTGCTGAACTACCGCAGCCCCACGGAGCTGAACCAGCGCTTCCAGCGGTCGTGGCAGTCGGGGGTCAGCCCGCTCGGCCACGGCGGCCGGTTCGCGGTGGAGAGCTACCTCGACTTCCACGGCAACAAGTTCACGCGCCGCTTCGACGCGAACAGCTATCTCACCGTCGTCGAGGCGATGAACTCGCACGACGTCGGCCGCGGCCGCGGCGACGTGGCGGCCGCGCTCGCACGCGTGCGGGCGACGGCGCTCGTGCTGGGCATCGACAGCGACCGGCTGTTCCCGGTGGACGGCCAGCACCGCATCGCCCACGGCATCCCGAACACCCTCGACGGCGACCGGGCCGCGGTCATCACGAGCGACTTCGGCCACGACGGCTTCCTCATCGAGACGGACGCCGTGGGCCACCATCTGCGCCGCCTGCTCGCCGTTCCCGACTGACGCCGGCGCCGAGCCCGCCTTCGCCGAAGGACCCGCGCGGCGACCGGGCGGGCGCCGGCGCGGCGATCAGTCGAACGGGACGGGCTCGGGACGCCGCGGGCGCGGCGCCGCGCGATCCTGCAGCCGGTAGGACACCAGGGCGATCACGAGCCCCGCGAGCGCCAGCGCCACGCCGACCCAGGCCGGAGCGACCAGCCCCCACCCCGCGGCGATCGCGAGCCCGCCCAGGAACGCGCCCAGGCTGTTGCCGATGTTGAGCGCGGAGTGGTTCAGGGCGGCGGCGATCGACTGGTTGTCCGCGGAGACGTCCATCAGCCGCGTCTGGATCGACGGGCTGAGCATCGCGGAGACGAACCCGATGCCGAGGGCGAGCACGCAGAGCGCCCAGATCCACGAGGCGCTCAGCGCGAACGCCGCCAGCACGACGGCCGAGCCGGCCAGCCCCCACAGGATCGTGCGCCGCAGGTCGATGTCCGCGAGATGCCCGCCGAGGACGTTGCCCGCGGTCATCCCGACGCCGACGACCACCAGCACGACCGGCACCGCCCACGAGGCGGCGCCGGCGACGTCGGTCACGACCGGCGCGACGTAGCTGTACACCGCGAAGAACCCGCCGAACCCGATCGCGCCGGTGGCCAGCGCGAACCACACCTGCGGGATACGGAACACGCCCAGCTCGGCCCGCATCGTGCGCCCCGGGGCCGCGGGCGTGCGCGGGACGAAAACCCGGATCGCGACGGTGGCCACCGCGAAGATCGCGGCGACCACCGCGAAGGCCGCCCGCCATCCGACCTGCTGGCCGAGGTAGGTGCCCAGCGGCACGCCGATCACGTTCGCGACGGTCAGCCCGGTGAGCACGAAGGCGACGCCCTTGGCACGCTTGCCGGGGCCGAGCGCGTCCGCCGCGACGAGCGCGCCGATGCCGAAGTACGCGCCGTGGGGCAGCCCGGCGAGAAAGCGCGAGAGGGCCACCAGCCCGAACGT
>JASGDW010000187.1:0-2878 GCA_047606965.1 Microbacterium sp. | reverse complement strand
GGCCGTCGGCGGGCTGCTGGTCGGGGTCGCCGGCGGCGGCGCCGCGGGGTACGCCTCGGGCGCCGCCGCCGCCGACGGCGAGGTGATCGACCTGTCGACGACCCACGCCTTCTACGGCGCGGCGGAGCAGGCCGGCATCCGCACGCCCGTGCAGCGCTACAGCGTCTTCATGACGTTCGACTTCACCGGGACGACCGCCACCGACCTGCAGGTGCTGCTCGCTCGCTGGTCGGCCGCGATCGCGCAGCTGATGGCCGGGAAGACCGTGGGGCAGGTCGAGCCGTCCCGCGACGACGCCGTCGGCGGCGACACCGGGGAGGCGCTCGACCTGGATCCGGCCGCGCTCACGGTCACGGTGGGCCTGGGACCGGGGCTGTTCACCGATGCGCTGGGGCTGTCCGCCCAGAAGCCGACGCTGCTGCGCGAGCTCGAGCTGTCCACCGCCACGCTGCAGGACGCGTTCACCGGCGGCGACCTGTCCGTGCAGGCCTGCGCCGACGATCCGCAGGTCGCCTACCACGCCGTGCGCGCGCTGGCGCGCATGGGCAAGGATGCCGGCACCGCCGCGACCCGGTGGACCGTCATGGGCTTCGGCCGGGCCGCCGCCGGGGCGGGGCAGTCGACCCCGCGCAACCTCATGGGCTTCAAGGACGGCACCCGGAACATCTTCACCGACGACGACTACGACGCCTTCGTGCGCGTGACGGACGGGCCGGACTGGACCCGGGAGGGCACGTATCAGGTGGTCCGCAAGATCCAGATGCACATCGAGAACTGGGACACCGACCGCATCGGCGACCAGAACGGGGTGTTCGGCCGCTACAAGGTGACGGGCGCCCCGCTGACCGGCACGGCCGAGTTCGACACCCCCGACTTCACGGCGACCGACTCCTCGGGCGCGCCCGTCATCCCCGCGCGCGCGCACGTGCGGCTCGCCGCCCCGGAGAACAACGGCGGGGTGAAGATCCTCCGCCGCGGCTACAACTACACCGACGGCATCAACGGGTACGGGTTCCTCGACGGCGGGCTGCTGTTCATCAGCTACCAGAACGACCCCGCCGCGTTCGAGACGCTGCAGGCGCGGCTGGGCGCCTCCGACCGGCTCAACGACTACATCACCCACGTCGGCTCGGGCATCTTCTTCGTGCCCGGCGCCCCCGCGTCGGGCACGTTCCTGGCCTCGGGCCTGTTCTCCTGAGACGGTGACATCCACCCCCGCCCGGGCGCCCTCGACGCCGCCGTTCGTCACAATCGGGCGGACGCCGCGGCATCCGCCTACCGTCGGTAGCATGACCTCGCCCGCTCTCCCCGTCCTCGACCTGTCCGACCTCGATCGTGGCCCCGAGTCCGCGGCGGCGTTCCGCGAGCGGCTGCGTCAGGCCACCCACGAGGTGGGCTTCTTCTACCTGGTCGGCACCGGTGTCAGCCCCGAGCTCGAGGCGCGGCTCGCCCGTGCGGCGCGCGACTTCTTCGCCCTGCCCGAGGCCGACAAGCTCGCCATCGAGAACCTGAACAGTCCCCAGTTCCGCGGGTACACGCGGGTCGGCGGCGAACTGACGCAGGGCCGGGTCGACTGGCGCGAGCAGATCGACATCGGCCCCGAGCGCGAGGCGCTGGAGAACCCCGTGCGCGACTTCGACCGCCTGATCGGGCCCAACCTGTGGCCGGCCTCGCAGCCGGAGCTGCGCGAGGTCGTCGCCGAATGGTACGAGGCGCTGACCGCGATCGGGCTGAAGCTCCTGCGCGCCTGGGCACTCGCCCTCGGCGCCGACCAGGACCACTTCACGCGCCACTTCGACGACCCGGCGACGCTCATCAAGATCGTGCGCTACCCCGGCAAGGACGACCCCACGCCCCAGCAGGGCGTCGGCGCCCACAAGGACTCGGGCGTGCTGACCCTCCTGTGGGTGGAGCCGGGCAAGGAGGGCCTGCAGGTCGAGCGCGACGGCGCATGGGTGGACGCTCCCCCGGTGCCCGGGGCGTTCATCGTCAACATCGGCGAGCTGCTCGAGTACGCCACCGGCGGCTATCTCATCGCCACGAACCACCGTGTCGTCTCGCCCCGCTACCCGGAGGACCGCATCTCGGTGCCGTTCTTCTTCAGCCCGGCCCTGGACGCGCGCGTGCCGCTGCTCGAGCTGCCCGCGGAGCTGGCCGCGCAGGCCCGCGGCGTCACCGAGGACCCGACGAACCCGATCTACGCGCTCTACGGCGAGAACGCCCTGAAGTCGCGTCTGCGCGCGCACCCGGACGTCGCCCAGCGCTGGCACGGCGACCTGGTCGCGGCGCGCGCCGCCGCGGCGTCCTGATCCGCGTTCCCGCCTCCTCTGCTTCCGCGAGACAGCATCTGGACGCCGAGACTGCGGGGTCCAGATGCTGTCTCGGCGTCCAGATGCTGTCTCGCGGAAGGGGCGCCGCGGTTCATCGGCCGCCCAGCGCGGCGGCGATGCGCTCGATGCCGTCGTCGAAGGCCCGGGGCGGATGCCGCCGCAGCCGTGCGGGCTGCGGCACGCGACGCGTGCGGAAACGGCGGAGGCCGCCCCCACACCGTGGGGGCGACCTCCGCGAAAGCGATGTACGCGGGTGCGGCTTATCGACGCAGGCCGAGACGCTCGATGAGCGAGCGGTAACGGTTGATGTCGATGTCCTGCAGGTAGCCCAGCAGGCGACGGCGCTGACCGACCATCAGGAACAGGCCACGACGCGAGTGGTGGTCGTGCTTGTGCTCCTTCAGGTGCTCGGTGAGGTCCTTGATGCGCTGCGTCAGCATCGCGACCTGCACCTCGGGGGATCCGGTGTCACCGGGGTGCGTCGCGTACTCTTCGATGATCGCCTTCTTGACGTCGTTCTCGAGTGCCATAGACGGGATCCCCTTTCT
>JASGDW010000186.1:0-8947 GCA_047606965.1 Microbacterium sp. | reverse complement strand
CATCCAGGCCAACTCCCCCAGGACGGAAACGTAGCAAGGGTAACCAGGCTCTGCCGGGTTCGCGGTGAGTGCCGCGGTCATCACCCGCGCGCTCTGTCGCGGTTCGGTCTGCTGCGACGGCCGGGTACCGACGTGAGCTGCGACGGGAACGCTGCGCCAGGCGGTATACCTGAAGACATGGCTGATCGACGACGAGCAGAGGAGCTCGCCGCCTTCCTGCGATCCCGCAGGCGGATGCTGACGCCGGGCGATGTCGGGCTGCCCGACGGCGTCGGCAACCGGCGCGCGACGGGCCTGCGCCGCGAGGAGGTCGCCGCCGCCGCGTCGATCAGCGCCGACTACTACACGCGGCTGGAGCAGGGCCGTCGCTCCGCGTCGGACAGCGTGCTGGCGGCCCTCTCGCGTGCGCTCCGGCTCACCGACGTGGAACGGCGCTACCTGCTGGACCTCGCCCGGAGCCCCGTCGATGACGCGGCGGACGACGGCCGGGCGCGTCAGCTGCGGCCCGGCCTGCGCACGCTCATGGACGGCGTGCAGCACGCGCCGGCGCTGGTGCTGGGACCGGGGATGCAGGTGCTGGCCTGGAACCCGATGCTCGCCGCGGTGCTCATCGACCTCGCGCCGCTGCCTGTCGAGGAGCGCAACCTGGTCTGGCTCACCTTCATGAACGCGGAGTACCAGTCCCGGTTCCTCGACCTGGACTCCACGAAGGACGCAACCCTGGGCTACCTGCGCCGGGACAGGGTGATGCATCCGCTCCGCCAGGAGCATTCGGACGCGCTGATCGCGAGACTGTCGGAGACCTCCGCGGAGTTCCGGCGCCGGTGGCAGGCGCATCCGATCGGAATCCGCGACCAGGGGCCGGTGCTGCTGCGCGTGCCCGGCATCGGCGACCTGGAAATGCTGTGGGAGTCGTTCACCTCCGACGTCGACGGTTCGCAGGCCCTGGTGCTGTTCACCGTGGAGGAGCGCTCCGAGACCGCCGCGCGACTGGACCGCCTCCGCGCCGGCGGCGTGGGCTGACCGGCCGGCGCCGGGCAGCCTACGCGCGCAGCTCAGCCGGGTCAGCGCGGCTCGAAGAGCTGGGGCGTCGTGGCTGCCGTGCGGCAGAGGTCGGCGAAGGCGAGCACCGAGAACAGCCAGGAGCGTCCGCGCGGGCCGTCGTGGATGGCGTGCGAGGCTCCGAGCATGACGCCGCCGTCCACGGAGGGCGACGAGGTCTGCAGCGCCGCGACGAACTCCGCCACCGACGCGGCATCCTGCTGCCAGAGCGGATCGAACTCCGAGACCCGCCAGAACACCGGCGTCCGCACCGCGCGTGCGACCTCGAGGGCATGGCGCGGCCAGCCGCCGACGTACTCCAACGCCTCCGCACGCGAAATCGAGGTCGGGCCGCCGTCGCCCGGCGTCTGGTACCGGGCCCACTCCGGCCCGAAGTCCAGCTCGCCGATCCACGGGCCGACGTCATCGATCCGATCCGCCACCGGCGTGCCGTTCCACAGCTCCGGAACGCCGGGCTTCGGCCGGTGCCCGATATCGGCGGCGGCGACGCCGAGCAGCGGCCAGGCGGCATCCGCTCCGTCGCCACGCGCCGCGGCGACCGTGAACGCGATCGCACTGCCGACCGAGCAGCCCACCAGCACCACGCCGGCCGAGCCGGCGCCGTAGGTCTGCCACAGCTCGGTGATCGCGGCGTCGACCAAGCGGGCGCTCTCGGCGTAGTACCCCTCGTCCGCGTCGCCGGGGATGTCGAGGTGCGCGCTGCCGGGGTAGCCGGGGCGCTGCAGCGAGAACCCGCGGTGGCCGACCGTCGCCGCGGTGCTGAGCTGCACATCGGCCTCTTCGGCGCTGGACGCGCCGCCATGCAGGTAGACGAGGATCGCCGCGTCGTCGTGGGGTTCGGCGGGGTGGTGGCGGGCTGTCACCCGGCCGTCGGCCAGGACGAGCTGCTGGACGTCTGCGGTCACGAGGACTCCTTCGTCTGCGCGGGACGGACGGGCCGCTGCGCGTCCTGCTGCCAGGGTAGGGGCGCCCGGCGCCGGCATCCTGGGCCTGGTCTGTCCTAGGTCCGGGATGTGCCTGGCACGCGGTGGGAGCCGGCTCTAGCGTTTTGGACGGGACGGGGTCATCAGCGATCCCGGCCCGATGTCGAAGGAGACGCCCGTGCCCATCCCAGATCGCACCCCCGGCGGGTTCTCGAACCGCCTCAGCGACCTCGAGCTGGAATACTTCGAGATCGACTCGGAGCGCGTCGGTGACCGCTTCGCGCTGTCGGTGTCGCTGCCGAACGGCCATGCCGAGGCCGAGGGGCCGCTCCCCGTGGTGTACGCGCTGGACGCGCAGTTCCACGGCGGGCTCTACGAGAAGCTGCATCGCGCGTTCTCCGGCGCCGAGGCCGCGGTGAGGATGCTCCCGTTCGTGCAGGTGAACGTCGGCTACCCGACCGACACCGGCGTCGACCCGCTGATCACCCGCAACCGCGACCTGGTGCCGCCGAACGAGCCCGTCCCCGAGGTGCTGCGCGAGTTCATGCAGCTGCACGCGGATGCCGGGCTCGGCGATGAGGGGGTCGAGACCTTCTTCGCGATGCTCGAGAACACGCACGCCGACCGCTTCCTCGGGTTCCTGGAGGAGGAGCTGCATCCGCAGATCGTGGACGCCTACGGCGTGCACGAGAAGGACGCCGGGCTGTTCGGCTTCTCCTACGGTGGCCTCTTCGCGATCTACGCCCTGGTCTCCGGCGGCGACATCTTCTCGCGATTCGGCGCGGCCAGCCCCGGCCTGATGGGCGACGAGGCCAGCATGTTCGGCGCCTACCGGGAGTTCGCCCGGTCGCAGGACGGGACGGCGCGCGAGCGCGGGCTGCACCTGACGATCGGCGGCGCGGAGATGTGGGGTCCGCACCGGCTGCTCCGCGAGATGGGCATCCAGACCGCGCGGTTCTACGACCTGACCCAGAACGTGCCGACGCCGAACCTGTCGGTCACCGCGGACTACTTCGCCGGAGAGGACCACGAGACCGGTGCGGTTGACGCGTACCGCTCGTTCGTCCGGCGCTTCTACACGGCCTGACCGGCCATCCACCCGAACCCGGCGGCGCCAGCGCCGCCGGTCAGCGATCACCGAGGAATTCTCATGTCCGAACACCCTGTCCCCACCGCCGCCGGCGACGTCGAGGCGCCGGAGGGCATGAAGCCGTTCCGGCTCAGCGCCGGCCGGCGCAACACCCTGTTCTTCTCGCTGATGGTCAGCTTCTTCCTGATCTTCGCCTGCTACGCCAGCGTCGGCGCGGTCTTCCTGCCGGCCGCCCTGGCCGAGCTCGACAACGCCAGCAAGGAGAACAACCTCGCGGTGATCATGAGCATCACCGCCGCGTTCACCATGTTCATCCAGCCCATCGTCGGCGCCCTGTCCGACCGCACCGCATCGCGGCTGGGCCGCCGCGCGCCGTGGATCACGCTCGGCGGCGTCTCCGGCGGCGTGATCGTGATCCTGATGCAGTTCGCGAACGCCTTCGCTTTCCTTGCGATCTGCGCCGTGCTCGTGCAGGTGCTGCTGAACATCATGCAGGGTCCGATCTCCACTGTGATCGCCGACCGCGTCGACTACAAGCACCGCGCCTTCGGCTCGTCGTGGGTCGGCGTCGGGACCGCGCTGGGCATCTCGGGCGGCATCGCGATCGCCGGCAACCTGATCAACCAGATGGGTGTCGGATACACGCTGTTCGGCGTGGCCATGATCGTCGTCACTGTGCTGTTCGTGCTCCTCAACAAGGATATGGACTCCAGCCGGATGGTGCGTGAGGCGTTCAGCTGGCGCGAGTTCGGCCTCGGGTTCGCCCGGCCGCTGAACTTCCGCAGGCACCCGGACTTCGGCTGGGCGTTCGGCGGCCGCTTCTTCATGGTGCTCGGCTACCAGGCGATCCAGGCATACGGCCTGTACATCCTCACCGACTACATCGGCCTGGAGATGACCGATGCCGGCGGCGTGCTGGGCACGATGTCCATCCTCACGATGATCACGATGATGGTCGCCACGGTCGTCTTCGGGAAGGTCTCCGACGCGACCGGGCGCCGCAAGATCTTCGTCTTCGGCTCCAGCGCGCTGATGGCCGTAGCGATCGCGATCCCGCTGGTCGTTCCCACCACGATGTCCATGTACATCTACGCGTTCCTGGTGGGCATCGGCTACGGCGCGTACACCTCGGTCGACCTCGCGCTCATGATCGACGTGCTGCCCTCGGCAGGCTCGGTCGGCAAGGACCTCGGCGTGCTGAACCTCGCGTCGAACATCCCGCAGATCCTCGTGCCGATCCTCGCTGCGCTGCTGCTGAGCATGTTCGGCGGCAACTACGCGGTGATCTTCATCTACGCGATCGTCGGCGTGGTCGTCTCGTCCCTGCTGGTCTTCCCGATCAAGTCCGTCCGATAGGGCGGGTCGAGCACCCCCGTCGTTCTCATGCAGAGGCGCCCTTGGACCGGCGGAGCGTGTCCCGAGTAGGTCGCGATCCCGCGCGCCGGACTCGCCGAATGAGTGGGGCGGTGGCGAGGAGCGCGATGGCGACGCCGGTGAGGATCAGGACTCCGAGGGTGACGGAGTTCTCGAACGCGGCGGTCTCAGTCGGGGTCCAGGCGACACCGGTGAGGACTCCGGCGATGGATGCGGCGATCACGAGGCCGACGACGGCGATGCCGACGCCTGCGGCGACCTCCTGAGCGGTGTCGTTGAGCGCTGCGCCGATGGACGTGCGCTCGGGTGGCAGGCCGCGCATGACGTTGATGGTCGCGGTGATCATGGTGATCCGCATACCGGCGGCGACGAGCGCGATCGCGATGAGCGCGTAGTGGTAGCGGCCCAGCAGTGCGTAGACGAGGAGCCCGGCGACGGCGGCGGTGGAGCCGAGCAGCCCGGCTTTGTCCATGCCGACCTTCTTGACGATCCGCTGGACTAGGGGCGCGATGGCGATCATGGTGAGCACCTGCGGGAGGGTGCCGAGGGCGGCGAGCGCGGGCGGCCAGCCCCAGGCGAGCTGGAGTTGGAGGGTGACGGTGTAGCCGAGGCCGGCGGTCGCCAGCCCGAGGGCGGCCTGATAGGTGAGGCCGGTGGCGACCGAGGGGCGGCGCAGCAGGGCGGGGTCGATGAGTGGATGCGTGGCGAGCCGCTGACGGAGGACGAAGCCGACGAGACCGGCGATCGCAGCGCCGGTGGCGACCCACGGCCGGGGGCCCTGCGCGCCGAGGTCGATGAACAGGGTCGGGGCGAGCAGGGCGAGCACGATGGTCGCCGTGCCCAGCAGTGCTCCGAGGAGGTCGACGGGGACACGGCGCAGCTCCTCGGGCCGGTCGCTGCGGATGCCGAGACGGATGCCGCCGAACGCGACGATCGCGATGGGCACGTTGACCAGTAGCAGCACCTGCCAGGGGGCGATGGCGAGGATGAGTCCGCCGATGGTCGGCCCGATCGCGAGCCCGACGAGGCCGACGGTGGAGATGAGGGCGGTCGCTCGTACTCGTAGCGCATCGTCGTCGAACAGGCGGAACGACAGGGCCATCGAGCCGGGCGCGGTCATCGCTGCGGCGACGCCGATGGCGACCCGCACGGCGATCAGACCGAGCGGATCGGTGACCAGCAGGATCGACAGGCTCGCCAGCCCGAACAGCGTGAGCCCGACGAGCATGACCCGTCGGCGTCCGAAGCGGTCGGCGACGGCGCCGAAGGCGAGCATCAGCCCGCCGAACACCAGCGCGTAGGAGCCACTGGCCCATTGCAGTTCGGATGCCGAGGCGGACAGGTCCTCGGCGATCGTCGGCAACGCGACGTTGAGCACCGAGGTGTCGAGCATCTCGATGAGGAACACCGCGGCCAGACCCGCGAGCGCGGGCCACACGGTGCGCAGCGACTGCGGGCGCTCCTGCCCGACGGCCTTGTCCGCCGGCTGCGAGCACATAGTGGATCGCCGTTCCATTCATGTCAAGATGGAGGCATGAGCGCGCAGCGCAGTGCGGGACGTCGACCGAAGGATGTCTCCCTGACGCGCGAGGCGGTCGTGGCGGCGGCGATCGGCATCCTCGACGAGTCCGGCGAGCCGGGGCTGACCTTCCGCCTGCTCGCCGAGCGTCTGCGCAGCGGCTCCGGTGCCATCCACTGGCACGTCGCGAACCGCGATGAGCTGCTGGACTTCGCCTGTGACGCGATCCTCGCCGAGGTCGAGACAGCCGCCGCGCCGAAAGCCGGCGACGAGCTCGACGCCATTCGCATGCTGGCGCTGTCGCTGTTCGACACGCTCGACCGGCACCCGTGGATCGGCGCCCACCTGCCGGGCAGTCCCGGCCTGCCCAACAAGCTCCGGGTGCTCGACCGCATCGGCGGGCTGCTGCGCTCGTTCGGCGTTCCCGCCGCCCGCCAGTTCTCCGTCGCGACCGCGATCTTCACCTACGTGCTCGGGGTCGCCGCGCAGATGACCCGCAACGCGCAGGCCGCCGCACCGGAGCGGACGCGGGACGAGTGGCTGGCCGAGCAGTCGACGCGTTGGGCCGAGCTCGCCCCGGAGACCTACCCGTTTCTCCACGCGGCCGCCCCCAAGCTCCGCGAGCATGACGACCGAGAGCAGTTCACCACCGGCCTCGACCTGCTCCTGACCGGCATCCGGGCGGAGCACGCGGCCTGAGCGTGAGGGCCCGTTCATGGGTCGCCCTCATCGTGGCTCGGATCGGCCCATCGCGTCGGTCCGGGTGGCGGGCTTGTCTGCACGGCTGGACAGTGTGGCGGCGAGGAGGGCGGCGGTCGCTGAGGCGGCCAGGAGCGCCCACGGCCCGACCTCGGTGAGCGCGCCGCCGAGGGCTCCGGCGATGGCGATCGCGAGGTATATGGCGGAGGAGTTCAGGGCGACGGGCAGCCCGGTGTGGCCGGTGTCGGCGGCGAGGAGTCGGTGTTGTTGTGGGCCGGTGATCGACCAGGCAGCGATGCCATAGGCAGCGGCTGTGACCAGCACGGAGATGCGGTCGCTGGCGAGCCCGGCGGCGATGATCCCGGCGGCGGTGATCAGCAGGGCGACGGTCACCACGGGACGGGCGCCGTGACGGTCGGCGATGATCCCGGCGAGGAGGTTCCCGGCGGTGCCCGCGACGCCGATCACCAGCAGGATGAGGGCGAGGAAGCCGGCGTCGTCGGTGAGCGGAGCGTAGACCACGGACACATAGGCGTAGAAGACATAGACGGCGACGAAGCCGATCAGTGTGGTGGCCAGGATGCGGCGGATCGCCGGCACTCGCAGCGGGGTGAGTCGTTCCGTCAGCCCCCGCCGAGGCCGCCCAGGCAGTCGCGGAACGCCGAGAGAGACCGCGCCCGCGGCGACGACGCCGAGCGCGGTGACGCTCCAGATGACGGCGCGCCAGCCGAGCGCGCCGCCGACGAGCGTGCCCAGCGGGGCGCCGACTGCCGTGGCCACGGTCAGTCCGGTCATCACCGCCGCGATGGCCCGTGCCCGCCGGGACGGAGCGGTCAGCGTCGCGGCGACGAGTGTCGAGGTCGGGGTGATGAGAGACGCTCCGGCTGCGGTCACGATCCGCCAGCACAGCAGGAGCCCGAGCGAGGGAGCCAGGGCGGACAGCACATTTCCCAGGGTGAATAGCGCGAATCCGGTCAGCAGCGTGGCGCGGCGGGGCCACGCCTCGCTCAGCACCGCGAGTGCCGGGGCGGCCAGTGCGTAGGCCAGGGCGAACACGGTGGTCACCTGACCGGCCGCCCCGACGCTCACGCCGAGGTCGGAGGCGAGGGCAGGGAGGAGCCCGGCGAACACGAGTCCTTCGGTGCCCACGGCGAACACGCCGACCGCGAGCGGGATGAGCGCGGCGCGGGCATGTCCCACCGAGACGGTACTGATCTGTTCCATACCAAGACGGTACCAGCTTGTTCCATATGGACGGAACAGGCTGGTACCATCTCGACATGGCGCGACAGGCACGGGAGCGACTGCTGGAGGCCGCCCGTGAGCTGTTCCACACCGAGGGCATCCGTGCCGTCAGCGTGGAGCGCATCCTGGAGGTCTCCGAGGTGGGGCGGGCCTCCTTCTACCGGCACTTCGCCAGCAAGGACGATCTGGTCGTCGCCGTCCTCGACCATTACAGCCGGCGGTGGCGCGAGCTGCTCCGCCAGCAGGTCCCCGAGAGCGGGGAGGGCGTCCTCGGCGTGTTCGACATCCTCGCCGAGCGCTTCGCCGAGCCGGATTACCGGGGCTGTCTCGCCCAGACCGCGCTCATCGAGTTCCGCGACCCCGCGCACCCCGTCCACCAGGCCGCCGTCCGACACCAGGACGACGTGGCCGCAGACCTCGCCGACCTCCTCGGCCCCGATCCCGGTCCCGCAGGCCGGCGACGTACGGGACGGCAACTGCTGCAGCTCATCGACGCCGCCATGCTCGCCGCGCTCCATGACCCCAGCAGCCGCCCCGCGATCGAAGCCCGCGCCACCGCCGCAGCCCTCCTGGATTCTCGTCTTCCTTGACCGTTCTCACCACGGTGTGCGGGTGCCGTCCCATGACCAGAACCCTCCTGTGGGTCCGGTGTCGGGCAACGTCGCCAGACGGACCACGGCGGCGGCCGCCTCGGCGGCGTCTCCTCCGACGGTCATGCCCGGCACGAGATTCGTCTTCCGGAGTCCCGGTGCGACGACGTTGACCTTGAACGGATCGCCGAGCGACTGCGCGGTCAGGAGGGTGACGGCGTTGACGGCGGTCTTCGACGACCGGTAGGCGAGGCTGTTGCCGGGTGAGCGCTGCCAGTCGAACTGCGGATTCGGTCCGCCGCTCCACGCCAGAGACCCGGTGCCGCTTCCGACGTTCACGATCCGCGGATGCGCGGATGCGCGCAGGGCGGGCAGGAACGCCTGGGTGACCGCGATCAGTCCGAGCACGTTCGTCTCGTATGCGGCGCGCAGCTGCTCGACGGTG
>JASGDW010000185.1:0-3612 GCA_047606965.1 Microbacterium sp. | reverse complement strand
CTCCGGCGCCGGCCAGCTGCGCGGGCAGCGCCACGACCGCCTCGGCCAGCCGCACCCGGGCGCGCGTGACGCCGCGCAGCCATCCCGCGGCGCGCAGCCCGACCGTCGTGGGCACCGCGTGCTGGGTGAGGGTGCGGGCGGCGGCGACCTCGTCGCGGTGCACGACCGCGAATCCGGCGAGCTGCGATTCGGTCCGGCGCAGGGTCTGCAGCACGCGGTGGCCGGCGCGGCGCGCGACGAGCATGAGCGCGGAGTCGAGCACGTCCTGGCTGGTGGCGCCGCGGTGCACCCAGATGCGCGAGTCGACCGGGACGCGGTCGCGCAGCATCCCGACCAGCGGGATCACCGGGTTGCCGCCCGCCACCCCGGCGGTGCTCAGCCGTCGCACGGACAGCCAGTCCGTCTGGCATGGCCGGCCGGCACCGGTCCAGCCGAGCGCCTCGCTGACGGCGGCGACCGCCGCATCCGGCGCGGTGCCGACGGCGCCCCAGGCGCGGGCGAGAGCCGCCTCGGCGGTGACGAGCGCTGCGGCGATCGCGGCATCCGTCACCTCGTCGTCGAAGCCGATCGTGACCGGCGACAGCAGACCCTCGTCGACGACGGTCGGGCCGTCGCCGGCGGGGAATGCATCAGAAGGCAAGGAAGACGGTCTCCTTCTCGCCCTGCAGATGGATGTCGTGCACGAGGTTCCCGTCGGGCGCCCGGGTCGCCACGAGCGTAGCGCGCTCGGCGGGCTCGAGCGAGGCCAGCAGCGGGTCCGCCGCGAGCCGCGCCTCGTCGTCGGGCAGGTAGATGCGGGTGTGCAGCTTGTCGGGCAGGCCCCGCGCGTAGACGATCACGGCGAAGAAGGGGGCCTTGCCGTCGACCGCGCCGGGGTTGCGCGTCCAGAACTCGTAGTGACCCTCGTCGGTCGTGAACGAGCGCCCGAAGCCGGTGAAGGTGTGGCCGTCGCGCCGGTGGGAGCCGCGCGCCCGCGGGATCGTGCCGTCGCTGTCCGCGCCCCAGATCTCCACGCACGCGTCGGGGATCGGCGCCCCGGCACCGTCGTAGACGGTTCCGCCGAGCACGATCGCTCCCGGCGAGTGCGGGAAGGCGACCTCGTGCATCCTGTCGTACTCGAGGCCGAAGGCGAAGAACGGGCCGATCGTCTGCCCGGCGGTCGGCTCGAGGGTGGGCGCGCCGCGACGGCGGACGACACCCGCCCGGGCCCGGCCGATCCCCTCCGCCACGGCGGGCTGGGCAGCGTTCGTGAGGGTTGTGCCGCTGGTGGTCTCGGTCATCTCAGTGCGCTCCCTCGGGCTCGAACCACGTCGCATCCGGTCCGTCGACGACGATGTCCCAGCGGTAGCCCATCGAGAACTCCGGCACCGTGAGGTCGTGGTCGTAGGTCGAGACGAGGGCGTCGCGGTCCTTCTGACGGCGGATGGTGTTGTAGATCGGGTCGAGCGCGAACAGCGGGTCTCCCGGGAAGTACATCTGCGTGATGATGCGCTGGGTGAACCCGGTGCCGAACAGCGAGAAGTGGATGTGCGCGGGGCGCCACGCGTTCACGTGGTTCTTCCACGGGTAGGGGCCGGGCTTGATCGTGGTGAAGAAGTACTCCCCGTCGTCGTTCGTGACGGTGCGGCCCGCGCCCGTGAAGTTCGGGTCCAGCGGCGCCGGATGCTGGTCGCGCTGGTGGATGTAGCGTCCCGCCGCGTTGGCCTGCCAGATCTCGACGAGCTGGTTGCGCAGCGGCCGGCCCCAGCTGTCGAGCACCCGGCCGCTGACCGTGATGCGCTCGCCCTGCGGCTCGCCGGTGTGCTGCAGCGTCAGGTCCGACTCGATCTTGGCGACGTCGCGCTGCCCGTACGCCGGCGAGAACAGCTCGATCGTCTCGGGGTCGACCAGGCGCGGGTTCTTCGTGGGGTGGCGCAGGATGCTGGAGCGATACGGCGCGAAGTCGTACAGCGTCGCCGGCACGCTCTCGCCGGCGGCCTCGCGCGCCGCTGCGGCCGCGTGCAGCCCGGCTATCTCGGCGTTGATCTCGCGCTGCGACGGCATGTCGGCCGAGGCGAGCAGCGTCTCGGGCGCTGCCGCGACCGGCTCGATGACGACGGACGAGGAGAAGGCCTCTCCGTCCACGGAGGCGATGCTGGTCATCAGGGGTCTCCTTCGACGATCCTCGGAATCGTCTCAGGCTCGCACCGTCATGGCGTCGGCCGCGCCCGCTCTCTCACTCAGTGAGAGCGCGTGCCGCGAAGATCCTGTGTCAGCTCGCGCGCCGCGGTGACGACCATGTGCGCGAGGCGGCGCTCGATGGTCTCGTCGGCGTGCGCCACGATGCCCACCGCGATCGGCGGCAGGCCGGTGACGGTGCCCAGCGGCGCGGCGACCGACACGTTGCCGAGCGTCATCTCGCCGTGGGTGATGGCGTAGCCGCGGGCGCGGGCCGTGTCGACCTCGGCGCGCAGGACCTCGGCGTCCGTGATCGACCGGGTCGTCTCCGGCAGCAGCGGCGCCGCGAGGTAGGCGGTCAGCCACGACGCGTCGCGGGTGGTCAGCAGCGCCTTGCCGACGCCGGTCGTGTGCAGCGGATGCCGGCCGCCCATGCGCCCGAGGGTCGGCACCGACGCCCGGCCGGTGATGCGGGCCGCGAAAAGCGCCGCCGCGGCGGCGGGGGTGGGCGCGTCGAGCACCGCGAGGTGCACGTTCTCGCCGGTCGCCTCGTAGAGGCGGACGAGGTGCGGGAGGGCCGTCTCACCCAGGCGCAGCGCGATCGGCGAGAGCTCGCCGATCTCCCACAGTCGCGCGCCGACCGTGTACCGGTGGTCGGCGGCGCGGTCCACCATGCCCTCGGTCACCAGCTGCGCGAGCACGCGGTGCGTCGTCGACAGCGGCAGTCCGCTGCGCGCCGACAACTGCACGGCCGTCAGCGCCGGGTCGTCCTCGTCGAACGCGGCCAGCAGCGTCATCGCGCGGCGCAGCATGCCCTCGGCCATCCATCCCTCCGCTCGCACCCTACCCTCCGCCCCCGCCCCGCCCGCCCCGTGCACCTGCGCCCGGCTCGCGCAGCCGCGCCCGCCTCGCGCGGGCGAAGGAGCGCGGGGCAAGGGCAGGTGCGGGGCGTGGGATGCTGGGGCGCATGGCGAACTCGCCGAGCGGCGACTCGATGACCGACCGCGTCGTACGGGTGCTGGAGACCTTCACCTCGGACCGCACGATGCAGACCGCGGCCGAGATCGGCCGGCGGGCCGGGCTCCCCTCATCGAGCGCGCACCGGATCGTGGACGAGCTCGTCGCCGCAGGGCTCCTCGAGCGGGACGAGGACCGGCGCATCCGTCTCGGCCTGCGGCTGTGGGAGCTCGCACAGCGCGGCTCGACCGCGCTGCGGCTGCGGCAGGCCGCGCTGCCGTTCATGGCGCAGGTGCAGCGCGAGATCCGCGAGCACACCCAGCTCGCCGTGCTCGAGCAGGACGAGGCGCTGTTCCTGGAGCGCCTGTCGCACCCCCGGGCCGGCGCCAACATCACCCGCATCGCGGGCCGGCTGCCGCTGCACGCCTCCTCCTCCGGGCTCGTGCTGCTCGCCTTCGCCGACGCGGCGCTGCGCGAGCGCGTGCTCGGCGCGCCGCT
>JASGDW010000184.1:0-6921 GCA_047606965.1 Microbacterium sp. | reverse complement strand
GGTCTGCGCGAGCCGGAACGCGTCGCCCGGGCGTGGCCCCACGAGCTCTCGGGCGGGATGCGGCAGCGCGCCCTCATCGCGGGGGCGTTCGTCGCCGGACCCCGGCTGATCGTGGCCGACGAGCCGACGAGCGCACTCGACGCGACGGTGCAGCGGCGGATCCTGGACCATCTCACCGGGCTCGTCCGCGACCAGGATGCGGCGATGCTGCTGATCACCCACGACCTCGCGGTCGCGGTCGAACGCGCCGACCGCATCGTCGTGATGCGGGAGGGGAGGATCGTGGAGGTGCTCGAACGCGGTGATCCGGCCGTCCCGGCGTCCGCGTCGACCGTCCTGCCGCCGGCCGTGGACCCGTATGTGCATGAGCTGCTGGACGCGGTGCCGTCGCCGGCTCGGGCGCGCCCCCGCCCTCCCCGGCCGGACCGGGGGCGGATCCTCGAGGTGAGGGATCTGGCCAAACGCTACCCGGACGGCACCCTCGCGCTCGACGGGGTGAGCTTCGAGCTCGATCGGGGCACGACGACGGCGCTCGTCGGCGAGTCGGGCTCGGGCAAGACGACCGTCGCGCGCGCCGTGCTCGGCCTGGTCTCCCCGAGCGCGGGCACCGTGCGGTTCGACGGTCTCGACGTGGCGTCGCTGCGCGGCGAAGGGCTGCGACGGATGCGCCGCAGGCTGCAGCTCGTGCAGCAGAACCCGCACTCCTCCTTCGATCCGCGGCTGCCGATCGGCCGCGCCGTGGCCGAACCCCTCGACGCCTTCGGGGTCGGCGACCGCGCCGCACGCCGCAGGCGCGTGACCGAGCTGTTCGATCAGGTGGCCCTGCCGCGCGTCCTCGGCGACCGGATGCCGCGAGAGCTCTCCGGCGGGCAGTTGCAGCGGGCCGCGATCGCCCGCGCACTCGCGCTGCAGCCCGAGCTCATCGTGTGCGACGAACCGGTCTCGGCGCTGGACGTGTCGGTGCAGGCGCAGATCCTCGATCTGCTGCGCGAGCTGCAGCAGCGACTCGGCCTCAGCTTCCTGTTCATCACGCACGACCTCGGGGTCGTCGCGGAGATCGCCGACGAGATCGTCGTCCTCGCGCGGGGCCGAGCCGTGGAGCACGGCCCCGTCCAGGACGTCTTCGCGCGGCCGCAGGACGCGGTGACCCGCGAGCTGCTGGCCGCCGCGCCGGCGTTGCACGGGCCGACCGCCACGTTCGTGCCGAGCGCGGGCGGCCGCCGGCAGGCCGCGGGACCCGGGAAGGACGGCGCCCGATGACCGAGGAGACCCGACTCTCGCGCTTCGCCGCGCGGCTGGACGTCCCGCGCACCTTCGTCGAGGTCCTCGGCGAGCGACCCGCGGGCAGCGTCGACCTGCTCGGGGGAAACCCCGCGACCGAGGCGCTGCCGCGGGACGCGCTCGCCGACGCGGTCGCGCGCGCCGCCGCTCAGCCGGGCGCACCCGCGTTCCAGTACTCCTCCCCGCGCGGTCTGCCCGTGCTCGTCGACCGGCTCGCACAGCTCGAGGGCGTCGCCCCGGAGCGCGTCGTGGTCACCAACGGGGCGCTGCATGCGCTCTCGCTGGCGGTGCTGGCGCTGGTGGACCCCGGAGACGTCGTCGTCACCGACGATCCGGTGTACCCGGTCTTCCGCCGCGTGCTCCAGCTCGCCGGCGCCCGCCTGCATCCGGTCCCTGTGGACCGCGACGGGCTGGACGTCGGCGTGCTCGCGGAGCGGCTCGAGGCCGGACTGCGACCGCGTCTGGTCTACACGGTGCCGGACTTCCAGAACCCCACCGGTGCCACGCTCTCGGCCGCCCGTCGCGTGCTCCTGGCGCGACTGGCCCACGAGTACGGGTTCCGCGTGCTGTGGGACAACCCCTACCGGCGTTCGCGCTGGGCGGGCGACGAGGTGCCCGACGTGCCCGCCGAGGACGAGGCGTTCCTGCGGATCGACACCTTCTCCAAGACGCTCGGCCCGGGCCTGCGTCTCGGCTGGGTCGTCGTGCCGGAGTCTCTCGTGCCGGCCCTCGTCGCGGTGCGGGCCCGTACCGACCAGCATCCGTCGACGCTCGTGCAGGCGGCCGTCGCGGCGACGATCGCGGACGCGGACGCGTTCGCGCGGATCGCCTCGGCCCTCGCGGCCGAGCACGCACGGCGAGCGGACGCGCTGACCGCGCAGCTGCGCGAGCGGCTCGGCGACGCGGTCGTCTTCGACGCGCCGCAGGGAGGCTTCTTCCTCTGGGCGCGTCTGGCCGATCCCTCGCTGTCGGTCGGGCGGCTGCGGGAGCTGAGCGCGCAGCGCGGCACGCTGTTCTCACCGGGCGGGGCGTTCGCCGCGGCCGGGGGGACCGATCACGACAGCGCCCTCCGGCTCGGCTTCAGCGCGACCCGCGCCGACGACGTCCCGGTCGCGGTGGAACGGATCGCGAGCGCCTACCGGCAGCTCGTCGACGAACGGGGGAGTCGATGACCCGGCCGCCCGGGCTGACGGTGCTCGACCTCGCGGTCATCCCGGAGGGTCGCACCGCCCGCGACGCGCTGCTCGCATCGACGGCGCTCGCGCAGGGGGCCGAGGAGTGGGGATACGGCCGGTACTGGCTCGCCGAGCACCACCTGACCCAGGGCATCGCCGCGGTCAGCCCGCTGCCGGTTCTGGCGGCGGTCGCGGGAACGACCCGCCGCATCCGGATCGGCTCGGGCGCGACCCTCACCGGGCACCGCACCGCGGTCTCGATCGCCGAGGACTTCGCGACCCTCGCGGCTCTCGCGCCGGGACGCGTCGATCTCGGCTTCGGCCGTTCGGCGGCGCGGGGGCGCGCGGCGGGCCCGGTGCGACCGGGCAGCTCGTCGATCACGGGCTCGGCTCGATTCGGCAGACGGCTCGAGCTGCTGCAGCAGGCGGGCGCGGTGGCCGCCGACCATGGCGAGCTGGTGCGCGAGGTCCGCGACCTGCTCGCCGATGTCTTCGTCGACGCCGACGGCGAACGCTGGTCGGCGCTGCCCGGCGGCGCCGCGGTCGAGCTGTGGTCGCTGGGCAGCAGCGCCGGGGAGAGCGCACGCGTCGCCGGCGAGCTCGCGCTGCCGTTCGCCGTCAACCACCACATGAGCCCCTCGACCTCGTTCGCGGCCGTGGAGCACTACCGGGCGGTGCTGGCCTCGGCGCACCCGGGGCGCGCTCCCCGTGTCGCGGTCGCCGCGGAGGTGTGCGTCGCCGAGGACGAGAGCGCGGCGGCCCACCGTGCCGCCGCCCACCTGGAGTGGGTGCGGCGGCAGTGTCAGGGGCGCGGCATCCTCCCGTTCCCCCGTCACGGCGACCCGGACGTCCGGACCGACCCGCTCGTGGCCGATCGGGCTGCGGCGCTCGTGGTCGGCACGCCCGCTCACGCCGTGCAGCGGTTGCGGGGGCTCGCGGCGGAGTTCGACGCCGAGGAGGTCGTGGTCAGCATCCTCGACCACGACCTCGACCGCCGCGCGGACGCGCACCGGCTGCTCGCGGCGGCCTGGCGGGACGCGGCCGCCGCCGCGTGAGCCCGTCGCCGTCCGGGTGTCTCAGGCGTCGGCCGCCCGAGCGACCGCGCGGGCGATCCGGCCTCGCTCGGGCTTGGCCAGCTCCGAGCCGCCCACCGGGATGCGCACGTGACGGCGGTCGGACGCGTTGAGCCAGCAGACGCTGCCGAGACCGCCCGGCACGCGCTCGGTCTCCAGCAGGTCCACGGCGGCGATCTCGTCGCGCACCGGGATCCAGAGCACGAGCCCGTCGCCCGCCTCGTGGTGCACGCCGGCGTCCGTCAGCGTCTGCGAGAGCGCCCGTCGACGGGAGGCGTACCGCCGAGCCGCGCGTCGCACCGACGCCTGCGTCGACGGGTCCGCGAGCAGCCAGGCCAGCGCGTTCTGCAGGACCCGGCTGTTCCACACCGCGAACATGCCCCGTGCGAGCTGGATCTCCCGGATGCTGTCCACGCTCCCGCTGATCACCGCGGTGCGCAGATCCAGGCCGTAGGCGAGGTCGAAGGAGCCGATCCGCACGACGCGCTCCGGCAGGAGCCGGCCGAGCGAGCGGGCGGGAGTCGAGGAGGCGTCCCCGATCATGTCGTCCTCGACCACCAGCACGTCCGGATGGGCTGCGAGCACCGCGGCCAGTTCGCGCAGCCGTGCCGCGGACACGGTGCGACCGGTGGGGTAGTGGGCTCGCGGCTGCCAGTAGAAGACCGCGGCATGCCGCGTGACCACCGCATGGCGCAGCTCGTCCGGATCCGGGCCCTCTCGATCCCAGGTGACGCCGACCACGGCGCGACGTGCGTTGCGCAGCAGCGCCATCGTGCGCTGCGCCGTGGGCTGCTCCACCGCGACCGGGCGCTCCCTCGTGGTCAGCGCACGCAGCACGAGCGCCGAGGCGTCCATGCCGCCGTCGGCGGTGGTCCAGGCCTCCGCCCGGTACGGCCAGGCGTCCGTCACCGCGGCGAGCAGCTCGGGGGTGATGTAGGCGAAGTCGTGCGCGTTGACGTCGGGGCCGGCAAGAGCCGCCTGGAACGCCTCCTGCAGGCGCGGCTGGAACGAGGGGTCGGCGGCTCCCTGGGCGATGTCCATGAGGATCGGGCCGCCCGGCGTGGAGACGTTGCGCTTCCCGAGCCGCGGCGAGACGAACGTGCCGCGCCGACCCTCGGTGCGGATGATCCCCGCCGCCAGCAGCCGGCTCCAGGCGTCCGTCACGGTCGTCGGCGACACCGAGAGCGTCAGCGCGAGCCAGCGGATGGTCGGCAGTCGCGTTCCCGGCGCCAGGGCACGGCGCTCGACGAGGTCGCGGATGCCGGACGCGATCGCCTCGGCGGAACGTCCCGGGATCGACCGCCACGGGTCGTCGTGCGCGTGCATCAGTACGTTCCTACCGTACGCGCGGACGATCGGCCGTCTCGCCGTGCCGTGCGCTACGGGGTGTTGCGCCGGCATCCGCGTGCGAGACTGGGGACGCGTCCGTCCCCCCGCGAGGAGCCGAAGTGACCGCAGCCCGCGTCGCCCGCCGTCGTGCGTATCTCATGTGCCGGCCCGAGCACTTCACGGTCAGCTACTCGATCAACCCGTGGATGGAGCCGGCCCGCCGCACCGACACGGCCAAGGCGGTGCGGCAGTGGCAGACGCTGCACGACGCCTACGTCGCGCTCGGGCACGAGGTGCACCTGATCGACCCGGTGCCGGGACTGCCCGACATGGTCTACACGGCCAACGGAGGGTTCACGATCGACGGCGTCGCGTACGCGCCGAAGTTCCGGTTCGCCGAGCGCGCGGGCGAGGAGGGGCCCTTCTCGGACTGGTTCGCCGCCCACGGCTTCGAGGTCGCGGTGCCGGGCCAGACCAACGAGGGGGAGGGCGACTTCCTGCTCGCCGGATCGGTGATCCTCGCCGGCACCGGCTTCCGCTCCGCCGGCGACTCGCACCTCGAGGTCGGCGCCGTGTTCGGTCGCGAGGTCGTCTCGCTGACCCTCGTCGACCCGCGCTTCTACCACCTCGACACCGCGCTGAGCGTGCTCGATCCGGTCGTCGACGACGGCGGCGAGGCGACGATCGCGTACCTGCCCGGCGCGTTCGACGCGGCGAGCCGGCAGGTGCTGGCCGAGAGGTTCCCCGACGCCATCCGGGTCTCGGACGCCGACGGCGCCGCGTTCGGGCTGAACTCCGCCAGCGACGGCCGACACGTGTTCGTCTCCCCGCGCGCGCCCGGCTTCGCCGCCCAGCTGCGCGAGCGCGGCTACGAGCCGGTGCCCGTCGACCTCTCCGAGCTGCTGCTGGGCGGCGGCGGCATCAAGTGCTGCACGCTGGAGCTGCGACGCTGACCGGCGAGCGCGCCCCCTCCGCGCGACAGACGCCTTCCGCACCGGAGATGGCGCCAGTTCTTGACGATGGCGCCACTAATTTCAAGCGCCATCGTCAAGAACTGGCGCCATCGCGCGGAGGGGCCCAGGGTCAGGACACCGTCACGCTGATCTCGTGCCAGCCGGTCGCGCCGTCGGGCGCGGGAGCGGCGACGACGGCGGTCTGGGTCTGACCGTCGGCGTTCGTCGCCCGGCAGCGGATGGTGTGCGTCCCGGAGGCCGGCTCCCACGGGAGGGTCCACTGCACCCAGGTGTCGTCCGAGATCGCGGTCGCCAGCGTCGCCTGCTGCCAGGCGCCGTCGTCGACCTGCACCTCCACGCCGGCCACGCCGGTGTGCTGCTGCCACGCGACGCCTGCGATGACGGCGGAGCCGGCGTCCACGCTCGCCCCGCTGCGGGGCACGTCGATGCGGGAGGCCAGCTTGATCGGCCCGCGCTCGGACCAGCCCCGGTCCGTCCAGTACGCGGTCGCGTCGGCGAAGCGGGTGACCTCCAGGTCGACGACCCACTTGGTCGCCGAGACGTAGCCGTAGAGTCCGGGGACCACCATCCGCACCGGGAAGCCGTGCGCGATCGGCAGCGGGTCGCCGTTCATGCCGACGGCGAGGATCGCGTTGCGGTCGTCGGTGAGGGTCTCCAGGGGGGTGCCGGCGGTGAAGCCGTCGACGGAGGTCGAGAGCACCATGTCGGCGTCCGCGTCGGGCACGGCCTGCGCGAGCAGCTCGCGGATCGGGTAGCCGAGCCACAGGGCCGTGCCGACGAGGTCGCCGCCGACCTCGTTGGACACGCAGGTCAGCGTCGTCACGCTCTCCTCGAGCGGCAGGGCCAGCAGATCGTCCCAGCCGAGGGTCACCTCGTTCGCGACGAGCCCGTGGATGCGCAGGCTCCAGCCCGCCGGATCGACCTCGGGCACGACGATCGCGGTGTCGATGCGGTAGAAGTCGCTGTTGGGCGTGATGACCGGGCTGAGCCCCGAGATGCCCAGCTCGGCGCTCGCCGGCACCGTCGCGGTGCTCACGGCGGCGGGCAGGCTCAGCGCGTCGCGCACCGCCGTGACGGCGCGGCTCGTCG
>JASGDW010000183.1:0-3763 GCA_047606965.1 Microbacterium sp. | reverse complement strand
CGGCGCGGCTGCGGCGCAGCTTCCGCTTCTACAGCTGGGGCGCCGCCCGCGCAGGCTCGGGTCAGCACGACGGCGCCGATCCGAGCGGGGGCGGGGAGGACGCCCCCGGGGTCGTGCGCTGGGTGTGCAGCTTCGACACGACCGAGGCGGATGTCGACGCCTTCGTCGCCGCGATCGCCCGGGAGACGACCGCGTAGCCCTCGCCGGCGTCAGCGCAGGGCGCCGACGCTGGCCAGCCCCAGCCGGATCAGCGTGCCGCGGCCGCCCTCCATCTCGGCGGCCAGGGCGTCGGATGCGGCTTCGTCCGGCGACATCCAGGTCACCTCGAGCGCGTCCTGACGCGGCTGGCACGTCCCGGTGACCGGCACGACGAAGGGCAGGGACACGGCGTGCTGCCGGTCGTCGTGGAACGCGCTGACGCCGGGCAGGGGGAAGTACTCGGCGACCGTGAACGGCGTCGGCTGCGGGGGCAGCAGCGGGAAGGCCATCGGACCCAGGTCGTTCTCGAGATGACGGAACAGGGCGTCACGCACCGTCTCGCCGTAGCGCACCCGGCCCGAGACGATCGTGCGGGTGATCTCGCCCAGCGGCGTGGCCCGCAGCAGGATGCCGACCTCGGTCACGGCCCCGACGCCGTCGGTGCGCACCGGGACCGCCTCGACGTAGAGGATCGGCATCCGTCGCCGCGCCTCGGCCAGCTCCACGTCGCTGAGCCAGGCGGGATTGGCGGCGTCGGCCGGCAGCGACCCGCCGATCGAGCTCTCGAAGGCGCTCAGCTGATCGCGGCGCGCGCCGTCGCCGGGCTCGTTCGGGTCGGGGTCGGGGGTGCGCACCGGCATGTGTCCTGTATACCGCCCACCACGGGCAGAATGGGCGAATGGACTCGACCCCGCCGCTCGACGCCGCGGCCGCGCTCTGGTCGGACGGCGATCGCACCGGCCGGCCGCTGCTCGTGCTGCTGCACGGCTACGGCAGCGACGAGCGCGACCTGTTCGCCCTCGTCCCGCACCTGCCGCCGGAGTACGCCGTCGTCTCCCTGCGCGCCCCGCTCGTGCCGCCGTTCCCGACGCCCGGCCGCTCCTGGTATCCGATCGACGGCCTCGACGGCCGCGACCCCGAGCGGGTGACGGACGCCGCAGCCCGCGTCATCGAATGGCTCGACGCCCACGCCGAGGCGCCGAGGACGGGACTGCTGGGCTTCTCGCAGGGCGCCGCGGTCGCGATCCAGGCGCTGCGGCTGCAGCCCGAGCGCTTCGCCTTCGCGGTCGACCTCTCCGGCTATGCGACCCCCGGCGCTCTGCCCGGCGACGCCGCGCTGGCCGAGCGGCGGCCCCCGGTGTTCTGGGGTCGCGGCGACCGCGACGACGTCATCCCCGAGCCCCTCGTGGACCACAGCGCGCAGTGGCTGCCCGAGCACGTCGAGCTCTCCGGCCGGGTCTATCCGGGCCTGACCCACAGCGTGTCGGAACAGGAGCTGAGAGATGTGCGCACGTTCCTGCGCACGCACGTCGAGCCCGCGCCGCGCACCGCCGGAGCGCACTGACACGGCTTTGACCCGGCTCTGGGTGATTCCACACCCTGGCCTGCTTAGGTGATACTAAGAATCACCCGGGAAGGATTCCACACTCATGATCGAGCGCCAGATTGCGCCTGAAGTCGCCGCCATCTTCGTCGACCTCGCCCGCGGACGCCGCGGCATCTACCGCGACGACGAGGCCTTCGAGCAGCTGCTCGCCGACGCCAAGGCGGCCCTGACCGCGGCCGACCCCGAGACGGTCGAGCTCATCGAGCAGTTCGCCCGCGCGGAGGTGCCCGACGGCGGCATCCTGTTCCACGGCATCACAGTCGACCAGGACGAGATGGGCGAGAGCCCGCAGGACGCCATCGCATTCGAGGAGCGCGCCGACCGCGACCCGTCGACCGAGGCGGCGCTGCTGGCGTTCGCGTCGGTCGCCGGCGAGGTGTTCGCCTTCGCCCGCCAGCACCGCGGCCAGATCATCCAGAACGTCACCCCCGTCAGGGGACACGAGTACGACGCCGTCGGCACCGGCAGCCGGAGCCTGCTCGACTGGCACAGCGAGGACGCCTTCGACGACGCCCATCCCCAGTTCGTCGGGCTGTTGTGCGTGCGCGGCGACGAGCGCGTGCAGACCGCGCTCGCCCCGGTCGACCGCATCCCGCTCTCCGAGCACGACGACGCCGTGCTGCGCCAGCCGCGCTTCATGCACGGCATCGACAAGGCCTCGGGAGGCACCGGGCGCCCGGAGGACGGCGTGCAGGGCGCGGCGCTCTACGGCGACGACGGCAAGCGCTTCGTCCGGATCGACATGGACTGCGCCGCCGCGGTCGCCGGCGACGACGAGGCCGCTGCCGCGCTGAAGAGCTTCCATGACGGGGCGGACGCCGAGGGCATCTACGTGACGCTGCGCGCCGGCGACATCCTGCTGTTCGACAACCGTCGCGTGATGCACGCCCGCACCCCGTTCGAGCCGCGCTACGACGGCACCGACCGCTGGCTGCAGCGCGTGATCATCTCCGACGACCTGGGGCGCTCCACGGCCCGCCGCACGAACCACGCGCGCGTCGTCGAGAACGAGCTCGTCACGGCCTGAGCGACGATGGCACGCAGCTTCCTCGGCCTGGACACCCGGCTCGGGTACATGGTCCAGCGCCTGCGCAAGCTCGACCTGCCCTCCGTCGTCGCCCGCGCCAAGGAGGCCGGCCGCGATCACGGCAAGTGGGCGCCGGCGGTGCTCGTCGACATGTTCTGGCAGGCGACGTTCCACGACGTCGGCTTCCAGGACTACGTCGACTACGACTTCGCCATCCTGAACCGTGCCGAGCGGCGCACGATGATGACCCATCCGCTGTCCAACGCCTACTCGTACCGGTTCGACGCCCCCGAGCAGCGCGTGATCTTCTACGACAAGTGGGAGTTCGACCGGGTCTTCAGCGACTATCTCGGCCGGGACTGGATGCTGCTGGACGAGGGCAACGCCGACGAGCTGCGCGCGTTCGCCTCGGCCCACGACGTGCTGATCACGAAGCGGCAGGCCGGTCGGTCGGGCGCGGCGATCAGCCGCTACCTCGCGGCCGACGTCGAGGACTGGGACGAGTTCCACCGCGGTCTGCTCGAGCGCGGCGAGCGCCTGGTCGAGGAGAACATCGTCCAGCATCCCGACCTCGCCGCCGTGTGCCCGGGGACGGTGAACTCGACCCGCGTCGCCGCGTTCTTCGACGGGTCGAGGACGCACGTCCTCGCCGTCGCCCAGAAGTTCGGCCGCGGCCAGGTCGCCGACCAGATGGACTTCGGCGGCTTCTACACGATGCTCGACCCGGAGACCGGCAAGGCGCTGGGCGCGGGCTACGACTCGCACGGGCACGTGCACGAGCGCCATCCCGACACCGGGTTCCGCATCGCCGACTTCCAGCTGCCGATGTACGACGAGGTCGTGGCGTTCATCGACCGGGTCGCCCGGCACGTGCCCGAGGTGCAGTACGTGGGCTGGGACGTGTCGGTGACCGAGAACGGACCGGTGCTGATCGAGGGCAACTGGGCCACCGGCGTCTATGAGAACAAGCCGAGCGTGCTCGGCGTGCGCACCGGGCATCGGCCGCGGTACCAGAGGGCGATGGGCTTTTGACCGGCCCCGTGCCGAGTCCGACCGCCCTGCGCGCGCGCCTGTCGCGCGCGGCGCTCGAGGCGAACGCGGCGCGCCTCGTCGCCGGCGGCGCCCGCGTCGCCGACCTGCGCCGCGACGGG
>JASGDW010000182.1:0-7586 GCA_047606965.1 Microbacterium sp. | reverse complement strand
TTCGGCAGGTCGAAGAACTGGTAGCCGGGTCCCTCGCGGTCCAGGACGCTCGCCAGCACGGCGGTGAGGTCCTCGTCGTTCCAGGCGAGCGTGACCTTCTTGCGCTGCGTGGCGGGGTCGATCTTCTCCAGGGCGTCGCGGCCGATGAAGTCGTGGTCGAACTTCACGAACGAGCCGTAGCCGAGCTCCCACGGGCTCAGGTAGTAGTCCTCGATGTCATCGGAGACGAACGACCCGGCCAGGGCGTTGACCGCCTCGTAGCCGTTCGTCGGCAGCCACTCGCGGTACGCGCGCTCTCCCTCGCTCGAGTAGATCGCCGGCAGCGGGGAGGGGATCCAGCCCGACTCCAGCGTGTTGGACGAGTAGGCACGCGATCCGCACGGCTCGATGCCGAGCTCGGCGCCGGCGTCCAGGATGGCGTCCCGGATCCGCTCGTGATCCTCGTACGGCCCCCACAGCTCCAGGCCGGGGGCGCCCGCCATGCCGTGGCGGAGGGTGCGCACCGGGGAGCCGGCGATCGTCAGCTGCCCCATGTGGAAGAAGCGCACCTGTTCCAGCGGGCCCCCGTTGAGCTTCTCGATGATCGGCCACGCGTTCGGCCCCTGGATCTGGAACCGGTAGTACTCCCGGTGCACGGCCTTGCCGTAGGGGCGCGAGGGCGAGCGGTCGTCGTAGCGGAACTCGACGTCGTACCCGCCCGTCTCGGCGTGGAACTGCAGCCAGTTCGCCCCCGGCGCCCGGCCGACGTAGACGTAGTCGTCCTCGGCCTCGTGGAACAGGATGCCGTCGCCGATCACCCCGCCGTTCGACGCGGTCGGCACGAACTGCTTCGCGGTGTCGACCGGGAAGCTCGCGAAGGAGTTGATGCCGGTCTCGCGCAGCAGCCTCAGCGCGTCGGGACCGGAGACGAAGAAATTCACCATGTGGTGGGTCTGGTCGTAGAGCACGGCGGCATTCCGCCACGCCTTCTGCTCCCGCCGCCAGTTCGTGAACTCGGCGGGTACCACCGGGTAGATGTACGTGCCCAGCTGCGAGTCGCGGAGCATCTGCACGACGCTCCCCTTCTCGTCCAGGAGCTCCTGCAGGCTGTTCGCCATGGCGTGCCTCGACTTCCTTGTCTCCGACGCGAATCGTCACCGCGATGCTACGAGCATCGGTTGCCTATGTCCATAGGTAAAAATGATGCTTCCGGCCCGCCGACCCGGCGACGCAGCGACACGTCGTCCACCACCGGGCCGACGCGACCGACCGTCACAGCCGCGCGTAGGCCTCGATGTCGGCGAGGAAGTCGCGCGCCGACTCGTCGGACACGGTCGCCCGCGTGGCGGCGAGCGCGTCGACGTAGTCCGCCAGCCCCAGCGGCTCGGCATCGCCGGCGTCCGTGCGCAGCGCCCGGGCCAGCGCCTCCTGCGAGGCGCGCCGCGCCGCGTACTCGATGTCGGCCGGGGTGAGCCCGTCGCTGCGGTCCACGAGCTCGGTGAGCTCGAGGTCGACGGACGCCGGCACGTAGCGGCCCCAGATCGCCGCCCGCGCCGCGGCGTCGGGCAGGCCGATCGGGATGACGTAGTCGAAGCGCCCGTGGCGGAGGAAGGCGGCGTCCAGCGCGCGCACGAAGTTCGTCGCACAGATCAGCAGCCGTCCCGAGCCGTCCCGGAAATCCGCCACGAGCTTGAGCAGCTCGTTGGTCACGCCCTGCGTCGGCGAGGGAGGGTCGCCGCGACGGCGCGAGGCGATCTCCTCCACCTCGTCGATGAACACGACCGCATGCTCGAGCGAGCCGATGCGTTCGAACGTGGCGCGCAGCGCCGCGGCCATGCCGCCGGCGGTGTCGCCCAGCCGGGAGGGGAAGAGCTCCACGAACGGCCAGCCCAGACGCGAGGCGACCGCCTTCGCGAACGTGGTCTTGCCGGTGCCGGGCGGCCCGAACAGCATGACCGCCCGCGGCGGCACGACGCCGAACCGCTCCGCCAGCTCGGGATGGGCCAGCGGGGTGACCAGCCGTTCCTCGAGCAGCCGCTTCTCGACGGACATGCCCGCCACGTCCTCCCACAGGTGACGGGGCAGGATGCGGCCGCCGACGTCGCCGAGCACGTCGAGCTCCCGCCGCTGCACCGGCATGGGCCGTTCCAGGTAGCGCAGGGTGTGACGCATGCCGAAGCCGTTGCCGGCGAGCGCCGCGACCCGCTCGTCGTGCTCGGCCACGAGCACGGAGAGCTTGGCCAGGCCCAGCGGCGCCATCCGCCTCTCCAGCGCGTCGAGCAGGTCCGCTGCGACCTGTCCGTCCGCGTCGGCGGCCGAGACCCCGAAGAAGACGACCCAGCCCTGCGCGTGCGCGGCGCGGCCGACCGCCGCGCCGACGACCCGATCGCCGTCGACGGCGACGACGGCGTGGTCCTCCTGGCAGGAGGCGATCACCTCGGCCAGCGAGTAGACCGGCCGGATGACGGCGTCGTGCACCGCCTCCCAGAGCACGACGATCCCGTCGAGGTCGTCGTCGTGGAAGTCGCGGATGTGCACAGTGCGGTAGCTGCGACCCATGGGTCCCCCTCGGTGGTCGACGTCTCCCGCCGACCGCCGGCGAGATCAGGCCACCCTCGAACGATAGACGGTGCGGGCGTACGCGGTGTCACGACGGTGATCCCGAGCCCGGCGTCACGACGGTGATCCCGAGCGCGGCGCGGCGACGTGTCCGCGCGCCCGCCTCGACCGGATCACGCCCTGCCCGTCTGGGATGATGGGCCGGTGACCGACCCCGAAGACCTCCCCGGCTGGCGCCACGTCTACTCCGGCAAGGTGCGCGACCTTTACGTGCCCGAGCACGCCGAGGACCGTGGATCCAGGCGGATGCTGGTGGTCGCCAGCGACCGGGTCAGCGCCTTCGATCACGTGCTCTCGCCAGGCATCGCCGGCAAGGGAGAGATCCTCACGACGATCAGCCTGTGGTGGTTCGACCGGCTCGCAGGCCTCGACGGCGGCCGCCGCATCCCGAACCACCTCGCCGCCGACCAGGTGCCGGGCGCCGCCGGGGACGCGCCGCCGATCGTCCCGGATGCGGTCGCCGGGCGCGCGATGGTCGTGCAAGGCCTGGACATGCAGCCGGTGGAGTGCGTGGTCCGCGGGTATCTGACCGGGTCGGGCTGGGCGGAGTACCGCGAGCACGGCACGGTCTGCGGCATCCGGCTGGCGGGCGGCCTGGCCAACGGCGACCGCCTGCCGGAGCCGATCTTCACCCCGGCGTACAAGGCGCCGCTGGGCGAGCACGACGAGAACATCACGTTCGCGCAGACCGCCGAGCTGGTCGGCGCCGAGCGCGCCGCCGCGCTGCGCGACCTGTCGCTGGAGGTCTACGCCCGCGCGGCGGCCGCCGCCGAGGCCCGCGGGCTGGTCCTGGCCGACACGAAGTTCGAGTTCGGCCTCGACGAGGACGGCGTCCTGACCCTCGCCGACGAGGTCCTCACGCCGGACTCGTCCCGGTACTGGGACGCCGAGGCCTGGCGCACCGGCACGACCCCGGCCGAGCGCATGGCCAGCTTCGACAAGCAGATCGTGCGCGACTGGCTCGCCGCCGCCTGGCCCGGGCAGGAGGGCGAGCCGCCGGCGCTGCCCGCCGAGATCGTCGCCCGCGCCGCCGCCCGCTACCGCGAGCTGCTCGAGCGCCTGACCGCCTGACCCCCCGCATCCGCCCGCGCCGCCGCGCCCGAGGCGTCGGGCGCCCGCGATGGACGCGGGCGTCGGACCGGCCGGCGGGACCGCCGCGTAGACTGGTCGGGCACATCCGCCGCGCACCCCCGGAGCCGTCACATGCCCACCATCGTCGTCGACGTCATGCCCAAGGCCGAACTGCTCGACCCCCAGGGCAAGGCCGTCGCCGGAGCCCTGAGCCGTTTGGGCGTGGAGGGGTTCTCGAGCGTGCGCATCGGGAAGCGTTTCGAGCTCACCGTCGACGGCGAGGTCGACGAGGCCGTGCTCGCGAAGGCGCGGGAGATCGCCGACGACGTGCTCTCCAACGCCGTCATCGAGAACGTCGTCGGCATCGAGGTCGTGGAGTGACCGTCCGCATCGGCGTCATCACCTTTCCCGGCTCGCTCGACGACCGAGACGCACAGCGCGCGATCCGCATCGCGGGCGCCGAGCCGGTGGCGCTGTGGCACGGCTCGCACGACCTGGAGGGCGTCGACGCGCTCGTCCTGCCGGGCGGCTTCAGCTACGGCGACTACCTGCGCGCCGGCGCCATCGCCGCGCTCGCCCCGATCATGTCCGAGGTGAAGGACGCCGCCGCCGCCGGCACTCCCGTGCTCGGCATCTGCAACGGCTTCCAGATGCTGGTCGAGGCGCATCTGCTGCCGGGCGGACTGATCCGCAATGCGGGCCAGCAGTTCATCCGCCGCGACCAGCGGCTGCGCGTCGAGAACACCGCGACGGCGTGGACGAGCGACTTCGAGGCGGGCGCGGAGATCGTCATCCCGCTCAAGAACGCCGACGGCGGCTACACCGCCGACGCCGAGACGCTCTCCCGGATCGAGGGCGACGCTCTCGTGGCGTTCCGCTATCTCGGCGTGAACCCCAACGGCTCGCTCAACGACATCGCGGGCCTGCGGAACGAGCGCGGCAACGTCGTCGGGCTCATGCCGCATCCCGAGCACGCGGTGGAGCCCGGGTTCGGGCCGGACACGACCGCCGCGATGCGCTCCGGCGTCGACGGCCTGGGCTTCTTCAGCTCGGCGATCGCGGCCGTGGTGGGCGCCGCGGCGTGAGTCGCATCGCCGCCTGAGACCACGCGCCCGCCGCGCCGCGCGTTCTCTCGTCTCGGAGCCCCCGCGGCTCGCGTTCCCGCGTGTCAGAGCCCTGAGCGCCCCGCGCTCTCGCACGCCGCATCGCCGGTGTGCGATTCGCGGGCCCGCATCGGGTATGCGCAGGCCGGCGACAGGAGCGCGGGTTCGCAGCCGCGGTCGGGACGGACGCCGCGGGGGCGTAACGTCGAGCGGGTGACCGAACCCCTCGTCGTCTCCGTGCCCACACGATCTCTCGCCGATGCCGTCGTGCCGCTGCCCACCGGGGTCGAGGTGATCGTGTGGCCGATGGACGGTCCGCCGCCGCGCGGACGCATCGACATCGTCGTGCCGCCCTATCAGAATGCGGACGCGAACCTGCCGCTGCTGGCGGAGGTGACCAGCCGGCTCGTGCAGAGCCAGTCGATCGGCTACGACGGCGTGGCGGAGCTGCTGCCGCCCGGCGTCGTGTTCGCGAACGCCGCCAGCGTGCACGAGACCTCCACCGCCGAGCTCGCCCTCGCGTTGACGCTGGCCGCGCAGCGCGATCTGCCGCGGTACGTCCTGCAGGGCGCCCACGGGCAGTGGCGGCAGGCGCCCGCGCAGAGCCTCGCCGATCGGCGGGTGCTGCTGCTCGGGCACGGCGGCGTGGGGCGCGCGATCGCGGCCCGGCTCGCGGGGTTCGAGGTCGACCTCGTGCGCGTCGCGGCGCATGCGCGGGACGAGGCGGGCGTGCACGTGCACGCCGTCGACGAGCTGCCGGAGCTGCTGCCGGCCGCCGACGTCCTGATCCTCGCGCTGCCGGGCGGGGACTCGACCCGGCACGTCATCGGCGACGACGAGCTGTCGGCCCTGCCGGACGGCGCGCTGGTGGTCAACGTCGGCCGCGGCCCGCTCATCGACACCGACGCCCTCGTCGACCATGTGCGCCGGGGGCGTGTCCGGGCGGCCCTCGACGTCGTCGACCCCGAGCCGCTGCCCGCGGACCATCCGCTGTGGACGCTGCCCGGCGTCCTCATCACCCCGCATGTCGGCGGGGCGTCCTCGGCCATGACGCCGCGCGTCGTCCGCCTGATCCGCGAGCAGGTCGAGCGGATGCTGGCCGGCGAGCCGCCGCGGAACGTGGTGCTGCGCAGCTGAGCACGCTGCCCTCGGGCGGGAGCCGAGGGGACGTCAGCGGGCGTCGACGTCGGCGCCCGACCACAGGTCGCCGCACTCGACGCGCGCTGCGTGGTGGGCGCGCAGGTACGGGCCCGCGCCCCGGTCGCCGGAAAGGCTCGCGGCGAGGGCCCGGCCGTGCCCCCGGCCGATGAGCACCGGGTGCCCGGGCCGACCGTCGTAGACGGCCTGCACGAGCGCGGCGGACGACGCGTGGGCCAGGATGCGGCGCACCGCAGCCGCCGGCATGTCGGGGGTGTCCACGGCGACCACGAGCACGCATTCGGCGTCCGCGGCCCAGGCGGCGGCCAGCCCGGCGTGAACGGACGCCGAGAGCCCGGCCGCCCAGTCCGCGACCGGCACCGCGATCGCGGAGGCGGGCAGCAGCGCCGCGACCTCGACCGCCGCCGCGCCCACGGTGACGAACACGGGCGCACAGTCGGCGTCCGCCAGCATCCGCGCCGCCCGCCGGACCCACGGCTCGCCGTCCGCGGTGCGCGCCAGAGCCTTCGGGCCGCCGAACCGGGTGCCCGCGCCCGCGGCGAGAACCAGCCCTGCCGTGCGGTGGTCGCTCATGGTCGGCTCAGCGTAGCGCGCCGGAAACACGCGCCGACTACCGTGTGGGCATGCTGGACCTCGCCGCCGACCTCCTGCCGCTGCTGCACGCCGGCGAGACCGTCGCGATCGTCACGGTGGCCCGGGTCGCCCGCAGCGCCCCCCGCGGCGCCGGGGCCGCGATGGCGGTCACACGCACCGCCCGGGTGATCGGCGCGATCTCGGGCGGGTGCGTGGAATCCGAGGCCGTCTCGCTCGCGCTCGCGGCCCTCGCGCGCAGCCGGGGCTCGGTGTCGCGGCTCGGCTTCAGCGACGAGCGGGCGTTCGCCGCGGGGCTGGCGTGCGGCGGGTCGATCGACGCGGTGATCAGCGTCGTCGGCCCGGGGGACGAGGTCGCGCTCGCGGCGCTCGAGCGCGCCGCATCCGGCCGCGCGGCGGCGGTCGGCATCCGTCTGTCCGGTCCGGGCACGGGCGAGATCGTCGACCCCGCCGTGGTGCCGGGGGCGGCGGCCGTGCTCGCGCGGGGGGAGACGACGACCGTGTCGGCCGGCGCGTCGGAGGTCCTCCTCGTGTGCGCCGCACCGCCGCCGCGGCTGATCCTGCTCGGCGCCGGGGAGCACGCCGCGGCCCTGTGCCGGGTCGGTGCGGCGGCGGGCTTCGCCGTGACGGTGTGCGACGTGTGGGAGCTGCTGACGACCCGCGAGCGGTTCCCGGACGCGGAGCGTCTGGTCACCGGCATCCCCCACGAGTACCTGCGGACGCAGGACGCCGACGACCTCGACGCCCGCACCGCGATCTGCGTGCTCACGCACGACGTGCGTCTCGACGTGCCGGCGATCGCCGCCGCGCTGCGTATGCCGGTGGGCTTCGTCGGCGCGATGGGCGCGCGCTCGACCGTCGCGCGCCGCGTCGAGCTGCTGCGCGAGGCGGGCGTGAGCGACGACGAGCTGGCCGCACTGCATTCGCCGCTCGGGCTCGACCTGGGCGGCTCGTCCCCCGAGCACACCGCGCTGGCGGTGCTCGCCGAGATCGTCGCCACCGCCCACGGCGGCTCGGGCCGGCCGCTGCGCGACGGCCGCGGGCTGCTGCACCGCCGGCCCGCCT
>JASGDW010000181.1:0-3512 GCA_047606965.1 Microbacterium sp. | reverse complement strand
CTGCCGCTCCTGCGCGAGCGCGGCCTGGTGCAGGACGCCGCCGGCCGCACGCTGCGCGAGCGCATGACCGGGGTGCCGGGGCACGCCCGGCTCGGCGCCCGCTGAGCCGGGCGAGAGCGCTCAGCCGCCCGCGAACAGCGTCGCGATCGCGGCGTCGTGCGCGGTGTCGAGGCCGTCGACGTCGGCGCCGGTGAGCAGGTCGATCTGCAGGCCGCGCCACAGCGCCAGCAGCTGCGTCGTCGCGGCGCCGGCGGACGCCGGCGGCCAGCCGTGCGCGACGAACGCGGCGCGCACGCCCTCCGGCCAGTGCGAGGCGAGCACGCTCAGCTGTGTCCGGTTGTGCGCGGGGTCGCGCACCGCGTCGGCGACGACCTCGAAGAACAGCCTCAGATACGGCAGGTTCTCCGGGGCGCGCAGTCGCCGCCAGCCGGCGACGAGCAGCCCGGGCAGCGGAGCGTCCGCCTGCAGCGACGGGATGAGCCCGGCCAGCTCCGGGAACCGGTCGTACGCCGCCAGCGTCACCTGCGTGAACAGCTCGTCCTTCGAGCCGAAGTAGTACAGCAGCATCCGGTTGTTCGAGCCGATCGCCCGCGCCAGCGTCGACAGCGAGAGCCCGGACAGGCCTCGATCCAGGGCCACGTCGACCGCGGCGGCGAGCAGTCGCCGCGACCGGGGCGACTCGGGGCGGGGCACGCCGCCAGCTTAGGGACAGACTCAGCGCCCGGTGCAGCGGCGATGCCAGCGTGTCTCCCGGGCGCTGAGTTGACCTGGTCTCAGGATGCCGCGGGGCTGGGAAGGTGTCAAGACCTCCCGGCGGGGCCTGCTCCCGCATGCTTGGATGGAGGCCATGACCGTGAACCGCAGCAAGCCCGAGTTCGACGCCCCCGAGGGGCCGGCCCCCGCCGACCTCGTCATCCGGGACATCATCGTCGGCGAGGGCGCCGAGGCCAAGCCCGGCGACACCGTGACCGTGCACTACGCCGGCGTCGAGTACGACTCGGGCGAGGAGTTCGACTCCTCGTGGGGCCGGGGGGAGAGCATCCAGTTCCCGTTGCGCGGCCTCATCCAGGGCTGGCAGGACGGCATCCCCGGGATGAGGGTCGGCGGCCGTCGCGAGCTGGTCATCCCGCCGCACCTGGCGTACGGCCCGGCCGGCGGCCACTTCCTCGGCGGAAAGACGCTGATCTTCATCATTGACCTGGTCGCCGTCGGCTGAGGATTTTCCATTCTCGGGAATGAACCCGGCCATTGCCGGGTTCATCCCCGACGAGTGCCGCGACCGGCGCGGCGACGCGATTTGGAGAGATCATGACCGACGCCCCCACCACCATCGACCTGCCCGGCTACAGGGCGGGCACCTGGGTCCTCGATCCGGTCCACAGCGAGGTCCGCTTCACCGTCCGCCACCTGATGATCTCGAAGGTGCGCGGCGTGTTCGCCGTCAAGAGCGCGACCATCGAGGCACCGGCCAACCCGCTCGAGGCGAAGGTCACCGCCTCGGCGGAGGTCGCGTCGATCGACACGAAGGACGAGGGACGCGACACCCACCTGCGCTCCGCCGACTTCTTCGACGCCGAGCAGTTCCCCACCATCGACTTCGTGTCCACCGGCGTGCGCGTCGAGGGCGGCGACTTCCTCGTCGACGGCGAGCTGACCCTCCACGGCGTCACGAAGCCGGTCACCTTCACGGTCGAGTTCGGCGGCTTCGGCACCGACCCCTGGGGCAACTACAAGGCCGGCGCGACCGCCACGGCCGTCATCGACCGCGAGGACTTCGGCCTCACCTGGAACGCGGCGCTCGAGACCGGCGGCGTGCTGGTCGGCAAGGACGTCACGATCGAGCTCGACCTGCAGGGCTCCGTCCAGGCCTGATCGCGTTCGTCGGCGGGGTGGGACGCCGCGGCGTCCCGCCCCGCCTCACGGCACCGGATGGTCGGCGTCGTAGGCGCGGAAGCCGGGGGAGAGGCGCACGAGCGCGCCGACGAGCGCGACGATGAGGACGCCGCCCAGCAGCGGCGGGAACCACAGCGTCGTGAACGTCGCGAGCGTGCCTGCGTACAGGGCGCCGACCCGTGGGCCGCCGCCCACGACGGCCGTGAACACGCCCTGCAGCCGGCCGCGCACGGCGTCCGGCACCGCGGCCTGCATCATGGTCGACCGGTAGATCGCACTGACGTTGTCGGCCGCCCCCGAGACGGCGAGCAGCACACAGGCGAGCATGATCAGCACGACGTCCGGCGAGGACTCGTCGACCACGGCGGGAGCGAACCAGCCCAGCTGCGCCGCGACGAGCACGAGGCCGAAGGCCGCGACGGCCAGTCCGTACACCTGGATCGAACGCTGGATGCCGACGCCGTGCGCCCGGTAGCGCCCGATCGGCCCGGAGAACAGGCTGGAGAGGAAGGCGCCGGCGGCGACCGCCGCGGTCAGCACCCCGGTCGTGATCGCCCCGCCGCCCAGCAGCACCGCGCCGATGCCGGGGAACAGCGCCAGCGGCTGCCCGAAGGTCATCGCGGTGATGTCGAGGACGTACTGCAGCCGGATGTTCGTCGCCCGTCGCAGGAACCGGATGCCGTCGCGCAGCGACTCCAGGCCGGGGCGGACCACCTCGCCCTCCGGCCGCAGCGACGGCAGGGTCCACAGGCCGAGGAACAGCGAGGACATCAGCAGCACGTCGATCGAATAGGTCCAGGCGTAGCCGGCGGTGGCGACCAGCACCCCCGCCAGGGCGGGGCCGGCCATGACCATGATGCCCACGGTGATGCCCTGCAGCGCCGCCGCGGACGGCAGCAGCTCGCGGGGGATCAGCCGTGGGGTGATCGCCTGTCGCGTGGTCATCACGATGGCCGCAGAGGCCGAGTTGACCATGCTCAGCGCGTACAGCCACGGCACCGTCTCTCCGCCGGTCCATGCGAGCAGCGCCAGCAGCCCGGTCGAGGCGAAGGTGATGGAGGCGGCGGACAGCGCCACGACGCGACGGTCGAAGGCGTCGGCCAGCATCCCGCCGTACAACCCGGCGAGCACCATCGGCACGAGCCCGGCGACGGCGACCATCGAGACCGCGAAGTCTGAGGCGGTGAGGGCGTACACCTGCAGCATGACGGCGACGACCGTGAGCTGCGCGCCCATGCCGGACAGGGTCGAGCCGGCCCAGAGGCGCGTGAACGCAGGGCTGATCCGGAAGGGGCGCAGATCGATGAGGTGTCGCGCGCCCGGCGCCGCCATCATCCGACGACCCGGGGAGGGCGGGCGGGAGCGACAGGCGGCACGACGTCGAGGCTAGCCCGCCGGGCGCCGGCTCGCCGCGGCTCCCGTTCGCTGGTAGACTTCCGAGGTTGCCGTTCGATCGGCCGCGGATAAAGAGAGCTCGCGCAGAAGGCGTCGGGCGCCGCGCAACGACCAGAAAGGGGATCCCGTCTATGGCACTCGAGAACGACGTCAAGAAGGCGATCATCGAAGAGTACGCGACGCACCCCGGTGACACCGGATCCCCCGAGGTGCAGGTCGCGATG
>JASGDW010000180.1:0-3221 GCA_047606965.1 Microbacterium sp. | reverse complement strand
GACGTGGTCGCGCGCGCCATCGCCCGCACGGTGGCCCGGCAGGGCGGACGCCCGGCGCTGCTGGACGCCACCGCGCTCGGCGCCGGCGACACGGCCACGTTCCTGGCCGCGCGCTTCCCGACTGTGGACGCGGCGGTGCGCGCGCGGGGGCTCGACTGGGCACGCGAGCCGATCCCGGTGACCCCCGCCGCGCACTACCTCATGGGCGGCGTCACGACCGACCTGTTCGGCCGCACGACCCTCCCGGGGCTCTACGCGGTCGGCGAGACCGCCCGCACGGGCGTCCACGGCGCGAATCGCCTCGCCTCGAACTCGCTGCTGGAGGGCGCCGTGTTCGGCGCGCGCGCCGGCGACGTCCTGGTCGCCGACCTCGCCGCCGGCTGGCCCGGCCGTCCCGATGCCGGAGCGCCCTCGCCCCCCCGCACGCACGCGCACGCGGACACCCCGTTCTCCCGGACGGCGCTGCAACGGCTCCTGTGGGAGCACGCCGGGCTCGTGCGGGATGCCGCGGGCCTCGACCACGCGGCGTCCGTCCTCGCCGGGTGGGCGGCGCAGCCGCGCCGCCCGATCACCGCGCGCGGGATCGAGGACGAGAACCTGCTGCTGGTGGCCCGGTCGCTCGTGGACGCCGCCCGCCGCCGCACCGTGTCGGCGGGCGCGCACTTCCGCGGCGACGAGCCGGGCCCCGGGACGGGACGGGCCGCCCGCGCGGAGGTCGCGGCATGCTGACCCGCCCCACGATCGAGCGTGCCGTGACGGCCGCGCTGGAGGAGGACGCCCCGTGGGGCGATCTGACGAGCTCGTCGCTGATCCCCGTGGACGCCGTGGCGCACGCCGAACTGGTCGCCCGCGAGCCGGGGGTGTTCAGCGGCGGCGAGGTGTTCGAGGCGGCGTTCCGGCTCACCGACCCCGCGATCGCGGTCTCGCTGCGGCGCCGGGACGGCGACGCGTTCGCGGCCGGCGACGTGCTCGCCGTGGTCGACGGCCCGGCTCGCGGCGTGCTGACGGCCGAGCGCGTGGGCCTGAACTTCACGCAGCGCATGAGCGGCGTGGCGACCCTCACGGCGCGCTACGTCGCGGAGGTCGCGCACACCGGGGCGCGCATCGCCGACACCCGCAAGACGACCCCGGGGCTGCGCGCCTTCGAACGGCACGCGGTCTCGAGCGGCGGCGGGCACAACCACCGGTTCTCCCTCTCGGACGCCGTCATGGCCAAGGACAACCACCTGGCGGTGCTCACCGCGTCGGGGCTGTCTCTCACGCAGGCCCTGGAGAGCGCGATCGCCCGGCTCCCCCACACCACGCACGTCGAGGTCGAGGTCGACCGGCTCGACCAGATCGAGGCGGTGCTCGCCGCCGGCGTGGACACGATCATGCTCGACAACTTCTCGCTGGACGAGCTGCGGGCCGGCGTCGAGCAGGTCGCCGGGCGCGCGATCGTCGACGCCTCCGGCGGCGTCACCCTCGACACAGTGCGCCGGATCGCCGAGACCGGTGTCGACGTCATCTCGGTCGGTGCGCTCACCCACGCCGCCCGCGGCCTCGACCTCGGCCTCGACATGCACGTCGGGATGGCGGAGCCGTCGTGACCGTGTACCTCGACAACGCCGCGACGACGCCGGTGCGGCCCGAGGTGCTCGCCGCGATGCTGCCGTATCTGACGAGCGAGTTCGGCAACCCGTCGAGCCACCACGAGGTCGGCGAGGCGGCGGCGCGCGCCGTCGACGACGCTCGACGCCGGGTCGCCGCGGTGCTGGGCATGCGCGCCGGCGACGTGGTCTTCACCTCCGGCGGCACCGAGGCGAACAACCTCGCCGTCAAGGGCATCTCCGTGGCGGCCATGATGGCCCGCGGCGCCCGGCACCTGATCACGACCCCGATCGAGCACGAGTCGGTGCTGGGCTCGGCGGATCATCTGCGACGCGTGCACGGGTTCGAGGTCACCCTGCTGCCGGTCGATGGCGGCGGCAGGGTCGATCCGGCCGAGCTGGCCGCCGCCGTACGCCCGGACACCGCGCTGGCCAGCGTCGGCTACGCGAACAACGAGGTCGGCACGGTCCAGGACGCCGCGGGCCTGGCCGCCGCGGCCGCCGACGTCCCGCTGCACCTCGACGCCGTCCAGGCCGCCGGCTGGCTCCCGCTGGCGGGCACCGGTGCCGACGCGATCTCGATCGCCGGCCACAAGCTCGGCGCCCCCAAGGGCACCGGGGTCCTCGCGGTGCGGGGCCGTGTCCCGCTGGAGCCGCTGCTGCACGGCGGGGGCCAGGAGCGGGGCCGCCGCAGCGGCACCGAGAACGTCGCCGGCGCCGTCGCGGTCGCGGTCGCGCTCGAGTTGGCGGAGGCGGAGCGCGCCGCCGAGTCCGCGCGGGTCGCGGCCGTACGCGACGAGGTCGTGGCCCGCGTCCTGGAGGCCGTTCCGACCGCTCGGCTGACCGGCGACCCCGCGCATCGCCTCCCGGGGACAGCGAGCTTCACATTCGCCGGGACCAGCGGCGAGGCGGTGCTGCTCGAGCTGGAGCGCCGCGGCATCACGAGCTCGAGCGGGTCGGCCTGCGCCGCCGGCAGCGACGAGCCCTCGCACGTGCTGGTCGCGATGGGCGTGCCCGCCGACACGGCCCGCACGGCGGTGCGGCTCACCTTCGGACACGGGCCGGTGGACGCGGCGTCCGTCGCCGCCGCGGTGGCCGCCGCGGTCTCGGCGGTGCATCCCGTCTCCGGACAGGCTCCGAGGCCATGACCTCCGCCGACCCGCTCCGCGACGACGGCGCCCGAGCGGCGGCGAGAAGGAGCGCCGAGCCCGTTCACAGTCCGGTGACGAGGTTGATGACGGTCGCGAGGATGACGGCCCCGAAGAGATAGGCCAGCAGGGTCTGCGCGATCACGAGCCGCCGGATGGCGCTGGTGCGCACGTCGGTGTCGGCGATCTGGTAGGTCATCCCGAGGCCGAAGGACACGTAGGCGAAGTCGGTGTACACGGGGCCCTCGTCCTGGTGGAAGTCGATGCCGCCCTCCGGGTCCGCGAAGTACGCCGCGGCCAGGCGGAGCATGTAGTCGACCTGGATCAGCAGCCAGGACGCCGCCACGCTGACCACCGCGACCGCCGCGAGCACGAACGACTCCCATCGCGGCGTGTCCTCGGTCTGCACCAGGACGACCAGCACGGCGCCCAGACTCGCGATCGACCCGGCCACCGCGACGAAGCCCGCGATCGCGCGTCCCGG